>CAJXEB010000005.1 GCA_913052585.1 uncultured Flavobacteriaceae bacterium
GGACTTTCATTATTCGAGCCAGAACTAGAAGTTCCATTTGAAAACACAGATATCTCTTTAAATTTTTGTATTACTCCAGAGCGGATTATTTCATTTTAACATAATTATATTATCTTGGAAATTCACTAATCTAAAATTATAAACGTATGAATTGGTATTTAAAAGTTTTAAAACAATATGCAGATTTTGACGGTCGTGCACGAAGAACAGAATATTGGATGTATACCCTAGTAAACATACTTGTAATTGTTGTTCTCGCGTTACTTGATAATTTGACAGGGATGTCCTATATGGAAGGGATGCCTTATGGGTATTTAACGCTACTTTATACTTTAGCAGTTTTTATTCCTGGGCTGGCTGTTGCAATTAGACGGCTCCACGATATGGGAAAAAGTGGTTGGTGGTATTTAATAGGCTTAGTCCCGTTTATTGGTGGAATTTGGTTAGTAATTCTATTGGCAACTGACGGACAACCTCAAGAAAATGAGTATGGTTCAAACCCAAAAGCATAAACTATAAAAAACATGCTCTCTTGATGTTAATTCTTGGGAGCTTTTTTTTGTCTTTGAAGATTTGCATTCTTCATATAATACAGGTGTTCCATTGCAATTTTTCATAACACCAACTAAAATTTATAATTTTAAAAAAACGCAGTATATTTAAAACTAATATTTTAATAAACTTCTATGAAAACTACTTCTTTTTCTGAAAACACCTTGCCAAATAATAATATGAACTTAGCAATTATTGCTACTGTTTTAGGACTTTGCTCTCCTTGTTGTATTGGGCTTATTCTTGGAATTATTGCTATTGTATTATCAAGTCAGGTGAATACAAAATTTAAAAGTACTGATTTCGCTGGAGCGCTTTCTTCCGCTAAAAACTCAAAAATATTATCTTTTATAGCGATAGGACTTCTAGCATTAAATTTAATTTTCTTATTAGGTTTTGGAGGATTAGCTGCTTATCAGGAACTAATAGAGGCCTATAATATTTCTCAATAATTATTTTTTTGATTTATAAAATTTTAACAATAATTGCATTTATAATATTTGGGATAGGTATCTATTATTTTTATGCTAATGATCCATCAAATAGTGAAGCAATTTTTATAGGTTGTATTAGTAAAACCGTTAGTGGCTTAGATTGCCCTGGTTGTGGTGCTCAACGTGCTTTTCATGAACTACTACACGGTAATTTTATAAAAGCTGCCCAACTTAATCTACTCATCTATTTTTTTGCGCCCCTATTACTTTTTATTTTTTTAAAAATGACCTTAAAACCATTTAACATCAATTTACCAGACATCATTATTTCTACTAAATGGCTTATTACCTTGTTAGTATTAATGATTATTTTTACGATAATTAGGAATATAATTTAATTACTAAGACTCTTCTTCATCAGAATTTGAAGATGAAATACTAGTCTCGTTTTCTGGCTTAGGAAAAGCCCTTTTATTAAAAACTATTAATATTCCAAAACCGGTACTAATAGACATATCGGCAATATTAAATACGGGATCGAAAAAAGTGAAGTATTTCCCCCCAAATAAAGGCATCCATTCTGGTAAAAACCCTTCCCACAATGGAAAATGCAACATATCTACCACTTTACCATGAAATAAGGTACCATAGCCTCCATCTGGCGAAAACATAGTTGCAACTTGTAGATGACTATCGTTGAAAATAATACCATAAAACACAGAATCAATAATATTTCCCAAAGCTCCAGCAAATATTAATGCAATAGAAACAATTAATATTTTAGAGTGTTTCTTTTTTATGGAATCCCATAGCCAATATCCTATACCAACAATAGCTACTAACCTAAAGAGCGTAAGTATTAATTTGCCATATTCGCCGGGTATTTTAGCCCCCCAAGCCATTCCTTCATTTTCTACAAAGGCAATTTTAAACCATTCAAAAACAGTTATACTCTCTCCTAATACAAAATTAGTTTTAATATATATTTTTGAAATCTGATCTATTACTAAGATCAAAACTATAATTAATATGGGTTTTTTAAGAGACATAGTGTTTTATATGGTTGGCAAAAATAATGTTATTTAATGGATTTGGGATAATGAAATTTCTCCCTCCTTAGTTTCTGCCATTATTAAGTAATTACTTCCTTTATTTTTTGAAAGCTCATTATTAATTTTTCCGTTTTTCGAAAAAGCATTTCCTAATATTTTATCACTGGTTGTAACTGAAATAAAACCTTCTTTAGTTTTTAAATTTGCATCTCCAATAAATTCTTTAAGAACACAATTTCCGCTTTCTAATTTTGCTGAAATAGCTTTAAATTTTCCTTTTGTTGTAACGGAAGCTATGGTCGACAAAATAAAAATCTCCATGCTTTCAGGTACCATAAGTTCTAATTCAATTGACTGAACTTTAAGAGCTGCTAATTTATCATTTTCAGCTTTGTAAAAAGGGGAATACGCTGGTTTTAAAAACAAAATATTATCTTTTTCCAACAAACTTAAAACGACATTTTCGCAATGCTCTCCTTCAATTCGAGTTCTAATTTTTATACTATTAGATTTTTCTGAAATTATTAAAATACGATGAATACTATTAGAATTAATTTCAATACTATTAATTAGATTGGCATCAATATCTCTTTCAATTATTTTTTGAGAATAACAATAGGTTGACATTAAAGTTAAGAGTAGGATACAACTATTTCTAATCAATTTAATTTGTATTTAAAAAATAAATCCCAAATCCCATAAGCTATTTAGCTACTCTGGAATTTGGAATTTTAACGATCTTATTAATTTACTATTGCATATTCTTAGCTTCAATACTAAGAGTCGCATGAGGAACTAATTTTAATCGTTCTTTATTAATTAATTTCTTTGTTACGCGGCAAAGTCCGTAGGTTTTATTTTCTATACGAATTAAAGCATTATTTAAATCACGTATAAATTTTTCTTGACGTATAGCTAATTGGGAATTTGCTTCTTTACTCATTACATTACTTCCTTCATCAAATGCTTTAAAAGTAGGCGAAGTATCATCGGTACCGTTATCGCTATCATTTCTAAAAGCACTTTCAATTAAATGCAATTGCTTTTGTGCATTTTCGATTTTTTCAAGAATTAGTTGTTTGAATTCTTCTAAATCCGTATCATTATATCTGGCGTTTGTTTCTTGGTTCATTTTATACTTTTTTAATGGCCAACTTGCTTGTTATTTCATCAAAAATAATTTCAGTTCCTTCCTCCAATTTTTGATCAAAACACAAAACATCTGTTAGCGTTTCACGTTTAATATATTCTAAGTTTTGGCTTACCGCCACTTTTAATTTTTCATCTTCTTGAATGGTTACCTCAACTCGATCCATTACTTCAAAACCTGAGTCTTTACGTAAATTTTGAATTCGGTTGACTAATTCTCTAGCAATCCCTTCGTTTTTTAATTCTGGACTAATGGTAACATCTAAAGCAACAGTTACACCATCACTATTTGCAACCAACCAACCTTCAATGTCTTGAGAACTTATTATTACATCATCCTTGCACAATGTAGTATTTTTTTCGTTAATTAAAACATTAATTTCTCCTTCTTTTTCAAGGATTGCAATCTCTTCTTGACCAAAATTAGTGATCATTTGCGCAACAGATTTCATGTCTTTTCCAAAGCGAGGTCCTAACTTTTTAAAGTCTGGTTTTATCTGTTTTACTAATATTCCAGATCCTTCATCAATTAATTCAATTTCCTTCACATTAACTTCAGATTTAATTAAGTCTGAAACCGCTATAATTTCTTCACGCTGTTCATTATTTAAAACAGGAATCATGATTTTTTGTAAAGGTTGTCTAACTTTAATCTTTTCTTTTTGTCTTAACGATAACACTAATGAAGAAATTGTTTGAGCCTTTTGCATTTTATGTTCCAATGCACTGTCAATATATGACGAATTTGCTACCGGAAAGTTACTTAAATGCACCGAAATTTCATCAACTTTAACAGTTCCGTTCAATAAATCATTATAAAGGCGGTCCATAAAAAAGGGAGCAACAGGTGCACTTAACTTAGATATCGTTAACAAACAAGTGTGCAATGTTTGATATGCCGATATTTTATCTTCGCCATAACTACCTTTCCAAAAACGCCTTCTACTTAAACGAACAAACCAGTTACTTAAGTTTTCTTGAACAAAATCTGAAATCGCTCTTGTGGCTTTTGTTGGTTCGTATTCGCTATAATACTGATCTACTCTTTCGATTAAGGTGTGTAATTCTGAAAGTATCCAACGGTCAATTTCTGGTCTTTTTTCTAATGCAATATCTTCTTCTGAATAATCAAAATTATCCAAATTAGCATACAGACTAAAGAAACTATAAGTATTATAAAGTGTTCCAAAAAACTTATTTCTTACTTCTGAAATTCCTGCTAAATCAAACTTTAAATTATCCCAAGGATTGGCGTTGCTTATCATATACCAACGTGTGGCATCTGGTCCAAATTTATCGATGGTTTCAAATGGATCTGTTGCGTTTCCTAGACGCTTGGACATTTTTTGTCCCTTTTTATCTAATACCAAACCGTTTGAAACTACATTTTTATAGGCAACATCATCAAAAATCATAGTTGCAATCGCGTGTAGTGTATAAAACCAACCTCGTGTTTGATCTACTCCTTCAGCAATAAAATCTGCTTTTCTCCACGTAGTATCTACTTTTTCTTTATTCTCGAAAGGATAATGCCATTGAGCGTAAGGCATACTTCCACTATCAAACCAAACATCAATTAAATCGGCTTCACGATTCATTGGAATTCCATTTTTAGAAACCAATATGATATCGTCAACTATATTTTTATGTAAATCTACTTTTGCATAATTATCTTCCGAAAAATCTCCAACTACAAATTCTTCAAAAATATCTTTTTGTAAAAATCCAGCATCGACAGATTTTTTCATTTCAACTTTTAATTCCTCAATAGAGCCAATTGCTATTTCTTCTTTTCCATCCTCGGTACGCCATATAGGAAGTGGAATTCCCCAATACCTAGATCTGGATAAGTTCCAATCGTTTGCATTTGCTAACCAATTTCCAAAACGTCCTTCACCTGTAGCTTTAGGTTTCCAATTGATTCCTAAATTTAGCTCAAACATTCGGTCTTTAAAATCGGTTACTTTAATGAACCAAGAGTCTAATGGATAATATAAAATAGGCTTATCGGTACGCCAACAGTTTGGATAACTGTGGGTATATTTTTCAACCTTAAAGGCTTTATTTTCAGTTTTTAATTGAATTGCAATCTCAACATCTATCGATTTTTCCGGCGCTTCTCCATCTGGATAATATTCATTCTTTACATATTTACCAGCGTATTCTCCCATTTCTGGTCTAAACTTACCTTGTAAATTAACCAAAGGAACTAACTTTTGGTTTTCGTCCATCAATAACATGGGTGGTATTTCTGGCTCGACTAGTTTTGCAACCATCGCATCATCTGCACCAAAAGTTGGAGCTGTATGAACGATTCCCGTTCCGTCTTCAGTTGTTACAAAATCACCAGCAATTACTCTAAAGGCATTTTCCGGATGGTCATTAGGTAATGTGAAGGGCATTAATTGTTCGTAACGAGATTCTAAGACTTCCGCTCCTTTAAATTCTTTAAGAATTAAATAAGGGATTTTTTTAGCTCCTTTTTCATAGGAAGATAAATCTTGTTCTGTTTCTACATTTTCAAACTTACCTGAAAATTGTTTTTCAACTAAATTTTTAGCTAAAATTACTTGTGATGCCTCAAAAGTATATTGATTAAAGGTTTTAACTAAAACATAGTCAATCTTTTTACCAACGGTTAAAGCTGTATTTGACGGTAAAGTCCAAGGAGTTGTTGTCCAAGCTAAAAAGTAAATTTCGCCTTCTAAATTTTTTAAAAACCCTGGTAAAGTATCCTTGATTGCTTTAAATTTAGCAACAACAGTCGTATCGGTTACATCTTGATAAGTACCAGGTTGATTTAACTCATGAGAACTTAATCCTGTTCCTGCTTTAGGTGAATATGGCTGAATCGTATAGCCTTTATAAAGTAACCCTTTGTTGTATATTTCTTTTAATAACCACCAAACTGTTTCCATATATTTTGGCTCATAGGTTACATACGGATCTTCCATATCTACCCAATAACCAATACGTTTGGTAAGGTCATTCCAAATATCGGTATAACGCATCACTGCTTTTCTACAAGCCGCATTATAATCCTCTACTGAGATGGTTTTACCAATATCTTCTTTAGTGATTCCTAGTTCTTTCTCAACTCCTAATTCTATAGGCAGCCCATGAGTATCCCAACCAGCTTTACGCTTTACTTGAAATCCTTTCATGGTTTTATATCGAGGAAAGATATCTTTAATTGCACGAGCTAGCACATGGTGTACTCCAGGTAATCCGTTTGCAGAAGGAGGTCCTTCAAAAAAAACGTAAGGTGTTTTTCCTTCTCTAGAAGAAATACTTTTTTCAAAGATGTTTTCTTTTTCCCAAAACTCGAGTATTTCTTCTCCTAATTTTGGAAGATCTAAACCTTTGTATGTTTTAAATGTTGTGCTCATATTTATTGCCCGAGTAAGCGGGTATTATTTATTGCTTTTCCTTTAAAATTGAATCTCTAAAAGATAGTTGCGAATTTAATAAAATGTTAAGATAAGACAATGCTTATTGCCTTAAAATTAAGCCAATAAAAAAGCTCTGTAGAATTAACTACAGAGCTTTAATAGTTAATATTTCTGATTGTTATCTAGTCATTCTCATTTCAAAAACATCTAAATGATCAATACCATTATTAGTATAAATATTTTGTGTAACCATTCTTAACTCATTTGCATTAAAAAGAGTAACATCATAAGTTTCTCCATCAAATTCAATTTCCATTAAACTATCATTAGTAGTATAATTTCCCGTTTCATTAGTAAAGTCAATAATTTCAAATCCCTCATTTACAATTTGACCAGCAACTGTTGTCACATAACCTATTCTGTATTCACCATTGATCGCATAAGTTCCGTCTTCTGAAAACACTATAATTACTTGAAAAGTATCACCAACTGTTGTAGACACAGTTACAATATCTAATCCATTTACATTAGTAGTCTCAGTTTCTGAAGAATTAAGCATCGTTATAGAATGAGTACCACTCAAATTAGCATTGTTTAATGTGTATTGATTGCTATCATCGCTACTACAACTAATTATAGATACCGCAACAAATAAAACAAATAGGCTTTTTAATAATTTCATGATTTATTTTTTAATTTTTTAATTGTGGCAAATATAATCTGTTTTTAGTAGCTTAGTCATTTATTTAAAAAAAAATTAACCTTTTCCTTTTTGAAAAATTTATTATTATTTTTTTTTCTGTTTATTACGATTATTACAAGCGCTCAAGAATATGTTGACGTGCTTAAGTTAGGATACAGCTATGCTAATGAAGCAAAATATAAAGATACCGAAGAGAGTACTACTATAAATTCCTATAATGCTGCCATTACTTTTCCAGTTGAATTAAATGAAAAATACGCTTTAATTACCGGAATTGATTTTAGCGCTAATCACTTATTATTGTCTCCAGATTATAACCAATCCACCACTTTATATAATACCTTATTAAAAGTAGGATTGGCTACAACACATTCAGGTAAATGGAGTAGTACCCTCGTATTATTACCAAAAATAGCTTCCGATTATAAAAATCTATCTGGTGATGATTTTTATTTTGGGGCTTATGGAGTTGCGAAACTTAAAAAAAGCAAGCATTTTAAATACCGTTTTGGTTTTTATGCCTCCACGGAAGCTTTTGGAGTTTTTGCGACCCCAATTATAGGAGCCTATTATTTAAGTCCCAATAATCGTTTTGAAATTGACGCTTCCCTACCCATTACAGCTAATGTGAATTATAAATTTGGCAAAGCTGCTGTTGGGTTTGATTATTTTGGAATTGGACGCAGTTATAATATCAGCCAAGAAACTTCTATACCTGTATATATAGATCAAAGACCTATAGAGTTTGCTAGTTATTTTCAATACGGAATTCTAGAAAACAGCATCTTGCTTAGAGCAAAAGTGGGTTATTCCAGCAATACCAATGAAGTATATGAGCAAGGCGATACATTAGAATTTAGAATTTCTGCATTTAGTTTTGGAGATAACAGAACGCAATTAAATCCAGATATTTTAGGAAGTGTTTTCTTTAAAGTAGAAGCGGTCTACAGAATTCATTTTGAAAAAAAGGAAAAGGAAACTATAAAATAAACATTAATTTTGCAAAATGAAGATTGAAAACTGTCCAGAATGTGGTGATAAAATTATCGGTAGAGCAGATAAGAAATTTTGTAGCGATTCTTGCAGAAACACCCACAACAATTCTTTAAACAAGGATAGCAAAAACCTTATTAGGAATATTAATAATAGTTTGCGAAAAAATCATCGTATTCTAGAATCTCTAAATCCAGAAGGTAAAACCAAAACTACTAAGGAAAAATTATCTCGTTTGGGATTTAATTTTGAAAATTTTACCAGCATTTATACTACAAAAACAGGCTCTGTTTATTTTTATTTATACGACCAAGGGTATTTGCCTTTAGAAAACGATTATTATTTAATTGTAAAGAGGGATAATTAATTTTTTATTCAACTACTTTAAATGATTCAATTGCTTCATTTGGCTCCATTATGGTATAATCTTGCCAAAATGTAGGATCATATTTAGATAAATAGGTCGCTTTAATTAATTTCTTCTCTTCAATAAGGTCGTAGGAAGATTGCGTCATATTTTCCGACTCAAAAACAACTAGCTCCTGTTTTTTTAATTGATTTCCTTGAATGTTTAACTTTAGAGAAAGTTCGTTTTGTTTTCTTCTACCTTTTACATTCTTATTTTTTTCAATAATTTTTAAAGGTCTATCTAATCCCATATAACTACCATCTAAGAGCTCTATAAATCGTGGGCTGTAAGTTCCGTTTTCATCTTTATCAAATAACATTTTACCTTTATAAATATCATTTCGATAGGTAATTCCAAAAAGTCCAAATTTGCTTATTGGTTTTACATTTTCAAAATCTAACCGTACAATGGCAAAATCTTGTGTATTTACATACATAGTTCCTTTAAAGTCTTTCCCGCCTTTAGGAGTGAATTTTAAAATATAAACAGTCATTTGATTAATTACCGTATAATTGTCTAAGGTAAATTTATACCTGCTGGATTTATCTAATACATCAATTTTACTATCTTCTTGAAAAACTAATTGCTTGTATAAATTAGCTATTTGATTGCTTATTTGTTCTTGAAAGTCTAAATCCCCTTCTTTGTTTTTCTTTTCTAGGGCTACTTTAGCTTCTTCATTTTCTTGAAGGATAGAATCGACTTGCATTTTAGTACTAAAGAATCCTGATTTTATTTTTAAATAAGAATCTTTTTTTATGTTTTCATTAAATATAGCTTCTAACTTTTTTCCTATTCCCTCTGCCGATATATCGTTATTCTTATCGTATAACTCTGCAGCTTTATTAATATTTAGCTTATAATTATTATAATCTCCATATAAATCTGCAACAACCTCTTTATAATAAGAGGATTTTTTTGGAATTATCCTTGTAATACTATCCATGAGCTCTTTGTTTAACTCTTTAATAGTAGAATTTTTAAATCCAAAGTCCATCTTTTTCATATTACCAATATCAGATTGACGAAAGAAAACTTTCTTTTTTGTTAAATTAGAAGCATAGTTATTATCTAAGTTATCTTTAACTCTTTCAATAATCTCTTTAGTAGTGAGCACCTCAGTAGTTAAAAATACTTCTTTAAGTTCGTAAAGCTTAGGAATCAATGGTATTATTATCCCTTCGTTTTCTTTAAAGACAACTCCTTTTGTTTCATATCCCATGTAAGATATGTAAATAGAATCTTGAGGTTTTTTAACATTTTCCAATAAAAATGTAAATTCTCCTTCTTCGTTAGAAACCATTCCTTGATACGATCCTGTTTCAATAGTAGCGTAGGAAACGGGCTCCTGAGTATCTTGATCGATAACCTTTGCCGAGAAAGATTGTGCATTTGCAAATGAGAAAATAAGAAAGCTGAGTAGCGTTAATGAATATTTTAAAGACATTGTTTAATAATTATGGTTATAAATATAGACGCAATTAATGTTAAAGAAGTTGTCTGCAAACTAGTAGACGAGTTAGTATAAAATCTGTTACTACAAATTGACCTTTTTCATTTTTTCCTTATCCTCTTTAGTGGGCGAAATTTTATATAATAAATAACCAAAACCTACCACTAAATGCAAGATAAAAATTGCAAATACTATATAAAGTCAAAAGTCTGACATTAGAAATTAAAATTTGTTAAGCTGATGTGAAATTAATTATATAATAAAAAAACCCAGAATTTTCATTCTGGGTTATAAAATTAAAAAAATTAATTTATTTATTGTTTTATAATTTTAGATACTTTTTTTACTCCATTTTCATAAAATGAAAGTAAATATACACCTTGTGGTAAGTGAGCTACATTAATAACTGTAGCGTAGTTGTTTTGTACTAATATCTTTTTACCTAAAAGGTCATAAAGTTCGATGTTAGTAACTGCAAGAGCATCTGTAGCGGCTAAAAACAATTTGTTTTGAACTGGATTTGGATAGAAATACGCATTATTAACTTGGCTTACATCTCCACCGTCTGAAAGAACTACTTCTTCTACATTTATAAAGTCTCCTTGAAGAATTTCTTTAGTATCATTATCTTGAATGAAGTAGGTTATTTCACATTTATCTATTACCCAAGTTGGGTCTAAATCAAAACTAAAGTCTATTTCTAATTGATCGCTAGATGAAAAATCGATTGCTGTCCCATTTCCATCAGGAAACATTGCTCTTTCAACATGATCCAATTCTGTTTCACCTTGCCAAACTTCAGGAATATCAGATTCCGTTAAAACAATATGTAAAACCAAATTCTCACCAGTGTATTCAGCTACTTTGTCTAAAGTAACAACTCCGCTTAAAACGCCTTCTAGCACTTCGGCACCAATAGTAGTAGTAAATGAAGATGGAGTATTCATACGATCTTGATAATATTGAAGATGTATACTTTGCGTAGCCCAATCATCATAACCTATATGATTAGCATCGTAATACGTTGTTGGAAACCAAGGAAAATCATAATAATCTTCCCTTAAAATTGAAGCAGAATTAGTATAAGCATCGTTATTATGATATTCTACAATAGCAATTTCTAAACCTTGATCAATAAAATCATGAAGGATATCTACAACTGCTGGACAAGAAGGACACCAAGTTCCAGTACCGACTTCAACAACCACTTTTTGTCTATCTACTTGTTGAGCAAATAACGTAACAGTGCTTATTAATAATAACATCGTAAATAATTGTTTCATGGCTAAGGTTTTAAATTTTTTATAAATATATTATTTTTAATTAATCTATTAGAAACTAGTAGTTCTTATTTAAAGATAAAGTATCTTTAAATAAGCAAAACAGGGATAATCGTCTATAAAATTGAAATACATAATATTTGCTTTTCTGATTTTGATAATATTTTCGTTTAACTCAAAATATGACAAATACAAATAATTTGGTGACATGTATACCTTACTTTCCATAGATTTTGAAAGTGATATAACACATCTGATAAATAAAGTTAATAATCAAATCGATGTAATTGCTTTAGATACTATAAAATATAAAAATGTGACTGAATTTCACAATCTGATTTCTGCATACAACAAATATATTGAACAGCTAGAATCTAAATTAGTGGAAGCAACTGAAAACCCATTTTGCTAAAATGATGTTATATCTGAATTGGGACTTGAATATTTAATAAAAAATAATTTTTATCGAGCAAAACTGTTACTGCTAATCAATGATAAAAACTTAAAACAACAAGTTAGAAATAAACTCAAAGCTATCAGTTCTCAAAACAAAAAAAAACATTAATACTATGAAAAGAAATTTATCAGAGGTTTTTCAAATATCAATAGGTATTCTGTTAGCTAGTGTTGGATTAAAAATGTTTCTACTTCCAAATGGCTTTTTGGATGGCGGTGTTACAGGTATTGCTATTTTACTAAGTGAGCTTTTCGACTTCGATATTTCTTATTTTCTAATATTAGTAAGTATCCCATTTCTCATATTGGCTTGGTTTAATCTATCTAGAAGAATTTTTATCAAATCAGTCATATCAATCATCGCATTAGCGGTTATTATTCATTTTGAAAACTTTAATGCAATTACCGATGATAAGCTTCTAATTGCAATATTTGGCGGTCTTTTTTTAGGTGCTGGAATTGGCTTGACTATTAAGAATGGTGCTGTTTTAGATGGTTCAGAAATATTAGGGATTTTTATAAATGATCGCTTAGGAATAAGTATCGGTAAGGTGATCCTTTTATTTAATGCAGTATTATTTAGCGCTACTGCAATATTACTTTCTATCGAGGTGGCAATGTACTCCATATTAACATTTATTGTTACCGGTAAAGTTATTGATCTTATGATCGAGGGTTTTGAAGATTATGTTGGATTAATGATTTTCTCTGAAAAAGTTGCTGAAATTAATAAGGAACTTATTAGAGTGGTTGGAGCGGGCACCACTTTATACCAAGGATCTGGGGGTTTTGGAGAAAGAGGTCTTCAAACTAATAAAGAAATTATCCATACGGTAATTAACAGGATTGATATTAGAAGAACCTACAATTTAATAGACTCCATAGATAAGAAAGCCTTTATTATTGAATTTGATGTAAATAAGATAAAAGGAGGCGTTTACACAAAATTTCTCTCTAAGGAAGGCTTAAAAAAACTATCACCAAAAAAATATGTGTAAAATAGTGACGATAGTCCTCGTAAATTGAAGGTGCTAAGTACCTTGGATTTAAAGTTACTATCTTTGGAATGAAAGCACATATTTAAAGAGCATATTTTCCCAAAGTCAATCATTACAAAGAACGACCTACTATGAAAAACAAATTAATAAATTTCCTACTCTTATTGGTTTTGGGGTTTATATTAATTAGTGCTACTATTGATTTAAATAATCTTTTTAATTATGCCAACCAAGATGTTCCTGACTATATTACCAAAGACAATACCGATGGTAACCTTATTAATGATAAAGCAGCTACCTTAGGTCGAGTTCTTTTCTACGACAAAAACCTTTCCAGCGATGGCACCATAGCTTGTGCCAGTTGTCATTTACAGGCGCACGCTTTTGGCGATCCAAACGTTCAGAGTACTGGCATTAATGGACTTACAGCTCGACATTCCCCGCGACTTGTAAATCCCAGATTTTCACGCGAAACACATTTTTTTTGGGACGAACGTGCAGAAACATTGGAAGATCAGACGACCCAGCCCATACAGGACCACATAGAAATGGGTTTCAGCGGTACCAATGGTGATCCTAATTTAAACGATCTTATAAATCATTTAGAAAGTATTGAATATTACAGCAGCCTTTTCGAATTTGCTTTTGGCGATACCGAGATCACAGAAAATCGTATGCAATTAGCCTTAGCTCAATTTATAAGAAGTATACAATCCTTCGATTCCCGATTCGATGAAGGTTTTGCGCAAGTAAACAACACAAGTGAACCTTTTCCAAATTTCACAGGGCAAGAGAATAGGGGTAAACATTTATTTATAAATACTCCTAATGAGGGTACTGGTTGTGCAGATTGTCATATTCCTCCGGAATTTTCAATTACCATACATTCTCATAATAATGGTGTGATTACCGTAGCTGGAATGCCTGGTGAAATAGATTTAACAATTACCCATCCTCCATCCCTTAGAGATCTTGTAAACCCAGATGGTGTCTTAAATAGTCCCCTAATGCATGACGGAAGTTTTACCAGTCTTTTAGAGGTGGTTAATCATTATAATAATATACCTGATAACCCTGAAAACAACAATTTAGACACCCGATTAACAGACGTCAACGGAGCGCCACAAGAGCTAAATCTTACTGAAAATCAAAAACAAGACCTTATTGCGTTTTTGCAAACACTTAGCGGTACAGACATTTATACGAACGAAAAATGGTCCGATCCTTTCAATCTGGACGGCTCTATAGAAATAATAGGACCCACTTTGGGTATTTCTGAAGGCAGTCTGATTCCTTTCATCTCTATTTCCCCAAACCCCATAGTACATAATACAACAGTTGAAACCAACCTTGGTTATTTCAAAATATGGGTTTATGACAATACAGGAAAGTTATTACTCCAAAAGGAAGCTAATACGCAAACAATATTAGATTTTAGTACCATAGCTACCGGATTGTATTTTGTGAAAGTAACTACAGAAAGTGGCTTGCAAATTACCAAACACATAGTGAAGAAGTAAAAAAGTGTCTGATTATATAGTTGATGTTCCCAAAATTGGTTAATCGAAAATTCCTAAATAAAAAATACAAATTTAGAATGGATTTTTAAACAATTGATCTGATCTTTGGTAAAATTCATCTGGTTATTCCACTGTAATTCTATTGCTCTTTAATTAACACCTGGACCATTATATATTTCCATTTCTATTATAGTATCTAAATTACTTCTACTTAAACTTATGGATAAGCTACCTATATCTTTTACAATTGTATCATTTATTTCAATAAACTCATAAAGTCCACCAATTTCAAAATCAAAAATAATAGAATTTACAGCATCTTTTTCAACGAGTATTACTGTTTTGTAATTGTGTTGTGTTGAATCAATAAACTTATTAGCTACATAACCCGAATATTGTGCTTTCTTATAATTATTGGAAGCTGACGTATAATTATAATCATAAATTTTAGGCAAAATTAATTTTGGAGCATAAAACATAATACTTAAAAAAACTAATACTAAAAGAAAACTATACCTTTTTTTCATAATGGTTATTTTGAATTAAATAACAATAATAATTACAAACGGGACATCATATTCTGTTTGGTACTCAGCTCCTCTTAATATAGTTCCAATTATATTTGAATTTGTTCAAATATAAAAATCAAAATATTCTATTCCTGTTCCCACTCATATTCCGAGCTCATTTGAAGCTTTAAAAATTAACCAAAACCTTATAAAAGCAAAAACCCTCTATATCAATGATATAAAGGGTTATTATGCTCCTCTTCTTGGACTCGAACCAAGGACACCCTGATTAACAGTCAGGTGCTCTAACCAGCTGAGCTAAAGAGGAATTTATTTTTTTAATCGTAATTTTAAGAACTTAAGTTTTACCTTTTAAAACCTTATTCGTTTCGTAGGCGGGTGCAAATATAAATTATTTTTTATCTGCAGCAAACAATTTTTATTTTTTTATTATTTAAATAACCATCTATAAACATCATTCCCGTTTGCGAATAATACCAATGCAATTAATAATATAAATCCTGCCATCTGTGCATACTCCATTACCTTTTCATTAGGCTTACGTCCTGTAGCCATTTCATAGAGTAAAAACACTACGTGTCCACCATCTAATGCTGGTATTGGAAGAATATTCATAAATGCTAAAATAATTGAAATTAAAGCTGTCGTATGCCAGAAAGAAATCCAGCTCCATGTACCAGGAAACAAATTAGCAATGGCTCCAAAACCACCTACTTGTGTAGCTCCTTCAGATGTAAATACGTACTTAAACTGTTTTACATAGTCCGTTAAAACATTATATCCGTAATTGATTCCTCCTCCTAAGCTTTCAACAAAGCTATATTTTACTTCTTTATATGCATTTACATATTCTAGTCCGTAATTATTAATACCGATAGTTCCATCTTCTCCGGGAGTAACTTTTAAGGTTTCTAAATTACCATTTCTATCAATATTTAAAGTAACTTCCGTATTAGGATTCGCTTTTATATTTTCTGATAAACTTGCCCAATTCAGCGTTTCTACTCCATTAATTGAAAGAATTTTATCTCCTTTTAATAATCCAGCTTTTTCAGCAGGATTATTTGGAATAATGGTATCTAAAATAGTACCCCTTACAGGCTGAAAAGGTTTTAGCTCTCCTGCTTTAAACATGGTCATACCCACTTCCTCCGGAATCGTTATAGTTTCCGTATTTCCATCGGTGTGTTTTACTGTAAGTGTGTTTACATCTCTTAAGAACAAGTAACGGTTTAGATCATTTAAGTTTTCAAAATCATCTCCATTAAGTTTTAAAACTTTATCTCCATGTTTAAATCCTAAGTCTTTAAATGTTTGAGAAACAGCAAAACCATGAGGTAATTCGTCATTGGTAACAATTTTTTGACCTACAAAGTAAAAGATGCAAATATAAATTACAAAACCAACAATTATATTAACGGTTACACCACCTAACATAATAATTAATCGTTGCCAAGCTGGTTTCGATCTAAATTCCCAAGGTTGTGGAGGCAAAGCCATTTGCTCCTTGTCCATACTCTCATCGATCATCCCAGATATTTTCACATATCCTCCAAGTGGCAACCAACCTATTCCGTAAGTAGTTTCTCCTATCTTCTTTTTAAATAAAGAGAACTTTATATCAAAGAAAAGATAAAACTTCTCTACACGAGTTTTAAATAATTTGGCAGGTATAAAATGCCCCAACTCGTGAAGGACAATTAATAAAGAAAGGCTTAATAACAGTTGTAATGCTTTAACAGCAAATGGGCTCATAGTCTATAAAATTAACGGCAAAAATAGAAAATTTATGTTATAAACCTCTTGTACCTTACGTTTATTCCCTTTTAATTAATGATATATGTATGATCCCGAAATTTGTTTTAAAACGAACAAATAGTAATCCTGTTGTAAGGTCGCTAATAACGACCGTTTCAGAATATTTTTTCTCTTTTATAAATTGTACTAAAACATTATATATTTTAATGTTTTCAATTTTTAAATAAGCTGGTTAATTAATATGTATAATTTATTGAACACCTTGCATAAACACTTCTGCTCCTAACTGTCTATTTTACATGTGTGAAACAATGGAGCGTTTATTAAAAGAGTGAAAATTAAAAATGGGAGGAGTACTCGTTTTTTATATGACGATATTTTCACAAAATTAGCAAACACTTTTTACTTGTAATGTGATAAAAGTCGCATAACTTTGTTTTTTAAAAAATTACCTCTCGATTATGATTTCATTTTTTTCCAGATATAAATTTTTTGCAGTTGTGCTATTGATTCTATCAATCATAATTATTTCAATTATATATCAAATTTTAAAGCCAACTGAGGTATTACCAATATTTCAACCATCAAAAGTAAATGCTGAACTTGTAGATAGTACCATACAGCATGTAAAAAAGTATCATAGCATTTCTGATTTTTCATTAATCAATCAAAACGGAAAAACCGTTACTCAAGAAGACTATAAGGGTAAAATATATGTTGCAGATTTCTTTTTTACCACCTGCCAAACTATTTGTCCTATAATGACCGATAATATGGTTGAAGTTCAAAATAAATTGAAAAACGATTCTGAAATAATGTTATTATCACATACGGTTACTCCAGAAATAGATTCGGTTGCTCAATTAAAAAAATATGCTCTTAAAAAAGGAGTAGATGACACAAAATGGAACCTTGTTACTGGAGAAAAAAAAGAAATTTACAAACTTGCAAGAAAATCTTATCTCGCAGTAAAAAGCGATGGAAATGGAGATGAATATGATATGATCCATACTGAAAACTTTATCTTGGTAGACAAGAAAAAAAGAATTCGAGGGTTTTACGACGGAACTGATGATATCGATATCCAACAACTTCTAAAAGATATCGAAATATTGAAAAGAGAAAACTAATACACTAATAACTAGGAGGATTAAATCTTTTTTTTAAGCAACATTTTCCCATGTCAATATGTTAGTTTACATTTGTTGTTTAAAATCAATCTAAATAAATAATGCTGTCTATTGCATCTCTAGAAATTGGGCAACGAGCTATTATAAAAGACTTCTCTGTAGATGTAGTCCCATTAAAATTATTAGAGATGGGATGCCTTCCAGGTAATGAAGTAACTTTAATCCAAGAAGCTCCTTTTAAAGACCCATTATACCTTACCATTAATGGCAGTCATTTAGCTATCAGAAAAGATATGGCTTGTAAAATTGAAATTGAACTCATTAATGGCTAAACAAATAAATGTTGCACTTATTGGTAATCCAAATACGGGAAAAACCTCTGTTTTTAATATCCTCACTGGACTTAATCAAAAAGTTGGAAATTATCCAGGCATTACGGTTGAAAAAAAACAAGGAACCTGCCAATTTGAAAGAAATCTAAAAGCGCATATCATTGATCTTCCGGGAACTTATAGTTTAAATGCGTCTTCCTTAGATGAAAATGTAGTTATAGAATTACTCCTGAATAAAAATGATAAAGATTATCCAGATGTAGCTGTCGTTATCGCTGATATTGAGAATTTAAAAAGAAACTTACTTTTATTTACACAAATAAAAGACCTTGGTATTCCCACCATTTTAGCTATCAATATGGCTGACAGAATGAAACGGAAGGCAATTTCATTAAATATTAAAGAATTAGAAGAAAAGTTAGGAACCAAAATTGTTTTAATAAGTTCCAGAAAAATAACTGGGATTGAAGAGTTAAAAGATTTGATTTCAAATTACAAATCACTGTCTTTAGCACCTTGTGTAAATGCATCTAAGATCGCACCTGAATATTTTGAACGCCTTCAAAAAACTTTTCCAAATCAAGATTTATATAAATTATGGTTGGTAGTTACCCAAGATGTTAATTTTGGGAAATTAGATAGAAAGGAAATAAATGGAATCCACTCCTTTCAAACAGAATCTATAGGTAATCTAAAACGATTACAGCAAAAAGAAACCATTGCTCGTTATCAATTTATTAATGATACTCTAAAGGAAACACTATCAATTGATCAGAAAAATGCAAAAGATTTAAGAAGTAGGTTTGATAAAATATTAACTCATAAGGTTTGGGGGTATGTAATTTTCTTTTCCATTTTATTATTGATTTTTCAAGCTATATTTGATTGGAGTACCTATCCAATGGACTTTATTGATAATTCGTTTACATCGTTAAGTGAATGGCTAAAAATCAATTTACCTCCTGGCGAGTTTTCAAGTTTAATTACGGAAGGCGTTATACCTGGACTTGGAGGAATTGTAATTTTTATACCACAAATTTCCTTTTTATTTTTATTCATTTCCATTTTAGAAGAAAGTGGTTATATGAGTCGTGTGGTCTTTTTAATGGACAGAGTTATGCGTCGTTTTGGATTAAGCGGAAAAAGTGTTGTACCACTAGTTTCCGGAACCGCTTGCTCAATTCCTGCGATTATGGCTACTAGAAATATTGAAAACTGGAAAGAACGTCTTATTACTATTTTAGTAACACCATTTATTACTTGTGCAGCTAGATTACCTGTTTATTTAATAATCATTTCGTTGGTTATTCCAGAAGGCCGAGTATTGGGCATTATTAGCTTACAAGGGTTGACTCTTTTAATTTTATATGGATTGGGTTTTGGTTCTGCAATTGCTGCAGCTTATACCTTAGACAAATATTTACATGTAAAAAGTAAATCATTTTTTGTGATTGAAATGCCAAATTACAAACTACCCATGTTAAAAAATGTGGCTATTACCGTTTTAGAAAAAACGAAAGCATTTGTATTTGGAGCTGGTAAAATAATATTAGCAATTTCAATAATTCTGTGGGTTTTGGCTTCTTATGGTCCTGGGGATTTCAATCAAGCTGAAGAAGTTGTTTTACAACAAATCGAACAACAAAATTTATCTCAAGAAGAGCTAGATATTAAAATCGCATCTTTTAAATTAGAGAATTCATATATAGGTATTGTAGGAAAGTTTATAGAACCTGCCGTAAGACCTTTAGGATTCGATTGGAAAATAGGTATTGCTTTAATTAGTTCTTTCGCAGCAAGAGAAGTATTTATTGGAACACTTGCTACCATATATAGTGTTGGAAATGATGATGTAGAAACCATAAAAAATAAAATGGCTTCTGAAATTAATCCCTCCAACGGAGAACCTTTGTTTAATTTAGCCAGTGGTATTTCTCTTTTATTGTTTTATGCTTTTGCGATGCAATGTATGAGTACCTTAGCTATTGTAAAACGAGAAACTAATTCATGGAAATGGCCAATGTGGCAATTAGTATCAATGACAGCGCTAGCATATATTGCTGCTTTAGCAGCTTATCAAATCCTTAAATAATGCAAAAAATATTAGTCATACTTACGTTCTCATTAGCAGCAGGGTTTCTACTTAAAAAATTTGTTTGGAATCCTATTTTTGAAGGGAGACAAAATAAGAGCACAGCTATGGATGGGGAAAACACCAAATGTGGAAAAAGTGATTGTGCTTGTCACTAATTTTCAATAGCAATTAACAACACATATTCTTTAGTATCTAAATTGTATTCTGAAGATGGATACGGATTTAATTGATAAGCGGAAGCTTTCTTTAATGAAGTATTAACTAAAAATAAATAATCAGATTCATTTGGGTTCACTTTACCAAAGATTATTTCTTTTTGAATGGTTTCCATTCCTTCTAAAGAAATTTCAACCAATATTTTTGCTCTTCCGGCCCAAATGCAATTAGCATCTTTAGGACAACGAGAATCCTCTAACACCTCAACAAATTTAATGGTATGGTGTTCTAATAATATAGATTTTCCTAATGGAATTTTCATTAAAATCTTTGGGCTTCTAACTGATGGTTCTTGGGAATAACCAATTAAAGTAATTAATGATAATAGGAGAACTAATTTGAATTTCATAATAAATATTTATAATCAAATATACTCAAATAGTATACCGGACTAGTATTATCCTAAGACATCAACACTATAAACCCTCATATAAAGCCATAAAGTTGCAGTATCGGTATATTGGTATCTTTGTGTCTCTGGAGTCACTTGTTCAACAACAAGAAAATCATTGCACCAGCTGCAAATACTAAGATATAAGGTAATATTGGATTAAAAAAAGCTTGCAGCCATCATTACTACTTATGTAAACACTGAAGCATAAGAAAAGAATAAAATTAGATTCGCTTTTACGAATTCTAAAATTTGTTGATACTTTTTATTTAAATAAATATTATTAATTAGATATTCTTTAGCAAACAATCACTTAGCCTCTAAACAAGAAAAAATCATCTTTCATATGTTCGATTTTTTCATCTGTATTGGTAATGATATAATCTATAGCAAGATTTGTAAATTCCTGACCTTTTTCTGTTAAATTCACTATTTCTTGATCTATCAATATTAGGTTGTTTTTTAGTGCTAAATCTAATATTTTTTTTGATTTCAACTTATGCCAATTTATATGTTCATTTAAATGATTAATATGGCGTTCAGTAGTATCAGAATGATTATTTAAATGTAGCATAAAAGTAAGTAACATCACTTCCTTTTTTTGTTGTTTATGCATTAATATAACAGAAATTAATCCCTTATTCGGTGCTGTTAGATATACAATTAAGAATAAAACTCCTAAGATTGTGGTTATTGAACCAGATATTGATGCGTCCAAAAAATGAGCTAACCAATAACCTCCAAGAGCAGAAATAATACCAAAGAGTATTGACAAGAACAGCATTTTTTTCAAGTTTGACGTAAGCAAATATGCTGCAGCTGCTGGTGCAATCATTAAAGCCACTACGAGTATCGCACCAACTGCATCAAATGCTCCAACTACTGTAATTGAAGACACTGACATTAACCCGTAATGTAATAATACTGGAGAAAACCCTAATGCTGATGATAATCCTGCATCAAAAGTACTCACCTTTAATTCTTTAAAAAATAAAAACAATAAAATACAAGTAGTTATTAATATGGTCCCCATAACCCAAAGAGATTTTGGACCAAAATCTTGCTCACCTATGAGAAAACGATCAAATGGTGCAAAAGCCAATTCTCCTAATAAAACTGCATCAATATCTAAATGAACATCATTAGCATTTTTAGCTATAAGCAATACACCAATACTAAAAAGGATAGGGAATACTAGACCTATAGCGGTATCTTCTTTAACTAAACCTGTTTTTTGTATAGCTTCAACTAAAATCACAGTAATAACTCCAGAAAGTGCTGCAAATAAAATTAATAATGGTGAATTTAAATCATGTGTAATAAAAAAACCTAGTACTATTCCTGGTAAAATAGAATGACTAATAGCATCACTAATAAGCGCCATTTTACGCAATACCAGGAAAACTCCAGGAATGGCACAAGCTATTGCTACAACAACAGCAATAAGTTGTATTTCAATTTGTGGTATTGTCATTTTCTATTTCGTTTTGTATAAACATGGTCGTGGCTTGACGATATCCTTTTTGGGTAAGTGACCAGTTTTGCCCAGATATTAAAATGAATTCTTTTGTTTCAAGTTGTTTTAATGTTTTAACTGTAAATCCGTAAAAATTATTTAATATTTTAATAGCGTGAGGATGCTCTATATTAGTATGATCTTTTGCTATTTCATACATAAATAACAATGTTTTATTATGATGTAGTTCTCTTCTATTCTGACGGAATTTATATTCTCTCATGAGTAAGCCTCTTTTGTGAGAAAATACAAATGAAAAAAACACAAAACAGCCAGCAATAAGCACAATCACAGGACCTGTTGATAAATTATTTTGACTCGCACTAATAGCAGTCCCCACTACTCCTGAAAATGCACCAAAAATAGCTGCTAAACCAACCATGACACTTAATCTATTAGTCCATTGTCTTGCTGCTGCTGCTGGAGCTAAAAGCATTGCACTCATAAGTACTACTCCTACAGTTTGTAAGCCTAAAACTATCGCTACTACAATAAGGAAGGTTATAAGAATATCTAATAACTTTGTATTAAACCCTAAGGTATTTGCATATTCAGCATCAAAAAGTAGTATTTTAAATTCTTTCCAAAAGAGGAGTAATATAAACAAACTAGCAGTAGTTACTAACAATAGAATTTGAACATCTTTTTCAATTAATGTTGCTGCTTGACCAAATAAGTATTTATCCAATCCTGCTTGATTGGCATTGGGTTGCTTTTGGATAAATGTTAACAATAACATCCCAAAACCAAAAAATAATGATAAAACCAAACCTAATGCAGTATCACTTTTAAGATGCGTTTTTGTGACCATAGAACGGATCCAAAATGTCCCTATTAAACCGCTTACAAGTGCACCTAAAAGTAAAACATTAGAATCCTTTGTCCCTGTTATTAAAAAAGCAATTGCAATACCTGGCAATGCAGCATGTGAGATTGCATCACCTAATAAGCTTTGTTTTCTTAAAACAGCAAAACTTCCAAGCATTCCACAAATAGCTCCTAATAAGGCAGTTCCTAAACTAATCGTACGCAAGGTATAATCTGAAAAAAGTAATGAAAAGTATTCTGAAAAACTCATTATTTATTTATAGCTACTTTATAATTTATCCCATAAGTTTTTGTAAGGTTATCATCATTAAATATATCTTTTACAGGCCCTGTGGCTATTTTTTTTACATTTAAAAAAGTAACCCAATCAAAATATTCTGGAACAGTTTGCAAATCATGATGAACAACCACGACCGTTTTCCCAGATTTCCGTAATTCTTTAAGTATATTTATAATGGCGATTTCTGTAGAGGCATCAACCCCTTGAAATGGTTCATCCATAAAATATATTGAGGCATTTTGAACTAAGGCTCTTGCAAGAAATATTCGCTGTTGTTGACCACCACTTAATTGACTTATCTGGCGATTTTTAAAAGAAAGCATTCCTACTTTTTCTAGCGCTTCTAGTGCTTGTTTCTTTTCTTTAATTCCTGGTCTTTTAATCCATCCTAAATCCCCATAAGTACCCATTAAAACAACATCCTGTGCAGTAGTCGGAAAATCCCAATCTACACTACCCTTTTGTGGTACATACGCTACTAATTTTCTTTGTTTACTATAAGGTTTATCATAAATAGAAATGCTACCAGCAATGGGTTTTATTATTCCTAAAATTGATTTAATTAAAGTTGATTTTCCTGCACCGTTTGGACCAACAATTGCCATTAAAACTCCTTCGGGTATTTCTAAATCTATATCCCATAAAACAGGTTTATAATTGTAAGCTACCGTTAAATCGTCTACACGAACTGCAATTGAATTTTTCATCTAAATTATTTTAATGCATTTACAATCGTAGTAACATTATGTTTATACATACCTAAATAGGTCCCTTCTGAAGAACCTTTGTTGCCCAAAGCATCACTGTATAAAGATCCGCCAATTTCCACCTGATGTCCCTTAGATTTAACAGCTTCTCTAAGAGCTTCTATCGTTCTTTGAGGAACAGAACTTTCAACAAAAATTGCTTTTACATTGTTAGTAATAATAAATTCTGAAAGTTTCTGGACATCTTGAACACCAGCTTCCGTAGCAGTAGATAACCCTTGTAATCCAACAACTTGAAATCCAAAAGAGGCTCCAAAGTAGTTAAAGGCATCATGTGCGGTTACTAAAATTCTTTTCTCTTTTGGCAATTGATTAATTAATTGAGTTAATTCAATTTCTAACTCATTTAATTTTCTGACAAATTCTTTACTATTTTCAGTATAGAATAATTTATTTTTTGGATCTTCCGTTATTAAAGTATTGGCAACTTGTTCTGCAAATAATTTAAAAAAAGAAATATCAAACCAAACATGTGGGTCGTAATTAGAAGCAAAATACTCAGAGCCTATTAATTTATCTTCAGGTAACTTATTAGCGAGACCAATTTGCTTTTTTTGTTTCATTTTTTCAAAAACCTCAACTAATTTACCTTCTAAATGTAAACCATTATAAAATATGATATCAGCCTCATAAAGTTTAGAAACATCACCCTCACTAGCTTTGTATAAATGAGGGTCAACTCCCGCCCCCATAAGTCCATTTACTTCAATTGAATCTCCACCAATGATCGAAACCAAATCGGTTATCATGGTAGTGGTGGTTACTACCTTAAGCTTATTAGATTTCTTTTCATTTTCCTTGCAACTAAAAATTGTAAGGACAATAATGATTAGGAATATTTTTCTCATAATACTATTAATTTGGAATTCTATAACTTACACCTGCACTAAGTAAAAGGTCTTGATTTCCTGTAAACCTTGTTCCTGTTGTTACATCTACTTGTAAGTTATTTTTTATTAAATAAGTTAATTCTGCATCGCAAGAGTGATTAGACCTGTCATTAACTGGGGAATTTCCAGAAACTTCTCTATAAACAGATAATTTACCTGTTATACCATAACCTTATGATACCGGATTGAATATCCGTAGTTACTGACTTAAAGGCACTTGTCTTTCAATTTATCATAAAACGCTATTCAAAGATATTAATTTTTGATTTAATACAGAATCCGCAACTAGGTATATTTATTGTTGTAGCCAGTTATTTTGACATCATTTTAATTCCAACATAAATAGTTCTTGGAAGTGAAGGACCAAAGACAAAATTACTATCTCTGTTTTTTCCAAGATCAAAGTTTGATTGATAGGAATTAAAAATATTTTTCACACCACCATAAAACTCTAGTTTTGATTGCATTTTTTCAATTTCAATAGTATAACCAATCTTTGCGCTTAATTCCGAAAACGCATCTGAAGTATACATTTCATCGACCAATTGATTTGGTGCACCTGCAAAATGAGGCATAATCATTTTACCTGTATATACGTAATTTAGGTTAGCACTAAGTTTCTCATTTGGAGTAAAGGATAAAGTTGCATACCCATAATCATTAGGTGTTCTTGTAAATTCTCTTATACCTTCAACTCCTTCTATATATTCAACAGCGTCATCAAATTCACTCGACTGTACTGTAAAACCTGTTTCTAATTGTATTTTTTTATCGAAATTGGCTCTTAATTCTAAAGTGACACCTTGCACAGTTGCTCCTTGTCCGTTTTGTTTTTCAAATAATTCACCAAAGTCGTCTTGTCCTATTGGCTGAAGAAAAAACGCATCATTTAATCTTGTATAAAACCCTTCTAATGTAAAACCTACTATATAATGTTCTGTTGGTTTATCAAAATTTATTGAAGCACTATAACTTTGTGATTTTTCTGGAATTAAATCTGGTGATAATGAAACACGTGAAATACCACCACCTGAAAAAGCAATATGTAAATCTGTGTCAAATGCTTGTGGTGCTCTAAATCCTGTTCCATAACTAAATCTAAATTGTGTGTTAGCTTTATATTTGTAAAGCAATGATAACCTTGGGTTAAAAACTAAATTATCAATCAAGTTGTGTTTATCCACTCTTACTCCAGACAGAAAAGTAAATGAAGGTGATATTTCCCAGTCACTTTGTAAAAACGAGCCAAAATTTTTGGTGGTTTGATCAATTAAATAGTTGTATGTAGAAATTTTATCATAAACATCATCATATAAATATTCGGTTCCTAAAGTAAAGGTATTTGTTCCCTTGATAAAGTCATATACTTTATGATTAAGTTGAAATCCTCCTTGTAAAGTAGTAACGTTTGAAGTTCCATAAGGTGGATTTTCAAGATGCGCTTGGATTTCTGGTTCTTCATCTGGGAATATCCCTGTATAATGTTTTCGTTTAGTATTTTGCCAAGCCGCATAGGAAATGAATGAAGAATTATCATCATTAAAATTAATTTGATAATCTGCACTTCCCATCCAAACATTGGTTGATCTTTCTTCTGATTGTTGAGTTAAATATGCTGGTCCTTCTACCATTTCACCACCAAATCTATATTCATTTAAATTACTGATGCTAATTTCTAATTTCTCGTTGTCACTAGGTAAAAAGAATAAGTTTGTACCAAACGAAGTGTTCTCTAATTTTGGCAACTCCGAATAATTATCATCATTATCATCATACCAATCTCTCTCTCTATGGTTAAAAAAGAAGGCAATTCCCGAATTCTTATTTTCAGAAACTAAAGAAGCATTTCCACTAAGAACTATATCGTCTGCTTTTCCGTTTATATTTTGATAAAAAGAATTTAATTCATAGGAGTTTTTTTTGGGAACTTTGGTAATAACATTTACAGTTCCACCTATTGCGCTAGAACCGTATAATGAAGAACCGCCACCTCTTACAACTTCTATTCTATCAATCATATTTGTTGGCAATTGTTCTAAACCATACAAACCTGTTAATGGACTAAAAATAGGACGGCCATTAATAAGAATCTGAGAATATCCACCTGCCAAACCATTCATTCTTAATTGTGTATAGTTGCAGGTTTGGCAATCTGTTTCAACTCTTAAACCTGGTTGAAATTTTAACCCCTCAGACAGGTTACAGGCTTGTACATTATTTAAAGTTGCACTATTAATAATGCCAACAATTACAGGTGAATTTGTTTGTCTTTTATATGTTTTTGTACCAGTTATTACAATTTCGTCAAGTGAGTTTAAATTTTCATCTAAATTAAAGTTTAACTCTAATTTTTGATTGTTTTCATTTAATATAACAGTTTTAGTAACTTTTGTATATCCTACAAATGATGCTGTTACTGTGTAAGTTCCGAAAGAAATATTTTCGATATGAAAATGTCCTTTAGAGTCTGTGATTATACCTTTTACCGGATTTGTAGATATAGAAATGGTTGTAGATTCTTGTTTGTTATTATCCACTCTAACAGTTCCATGAATAGTCCCTTCTTGCCCGAATGAAAGGTTGAATATGCTTATTGCAAATAGTAGTGATAAAGTTAATTTTAAATTCATTTTTTTTTTTTTAATTCACAAATTGTTTTATGATGCAAATATAATAAGTTAGACTAATCTAACAAAGATGTTTTGACATTATTTTTTTTATCTTTGCCTTTTAATTTATCATATGCCAACACAAACAAAAGAGAATTACCTTAAAGCAATTTATTTTCTTAGTCATGAAAACATTGATGTTTCTATTACAGAATTGTCAAAAAAGATGAATGTAAGTAAACCAACCGCTAATAATATGGTGAAGAAAATGCAAGAAAAAGGTTGGTTGTTTTATGAAAAATATAAGCCAGTCAAATTAACTATTAAGGGTAAAAGATTAGGTGCTTTAATTGTTAGAAAGCATAGGTTAACAGAAATGTTTTTATCTCAAGTAATGAGTTTTGGGTGGGAAGAAGTACACGATATTGCAGAAGAAATTGAGCATATTAATTCAAATTTATTTTTTGATAGAATGGATGAAATTTTAGGATTTCCTACTTTAGATCCACACGGTTCGCCAATTCCAGATAAAAATGGAAAAGTTTTAGAAATAAATTATTTGAATTTGGCTAATATTAAGCCAGGACAAAAAGTGAGACTTTGTGGATTAGAAAATAGTTCTAAAGATTTATTACTCTATTTGAATAAGAAAAAAATAAAACTTGGTTCAGTCTTATCAATACTGCACATAGAAAAATTTGATAATAGTTTTGAAGTTTTACTTGAAAACAGTTCTACTATTCTTTTAACTTTTAATGTCTGCTTATCTCTTTTAGTTGAGGAAGTATGATTTTTTAAAATGCTAAAACTTATAGATATATGCAACTTCAGGACTTTCAACTGTCCAACATGTTCCTAAGTTATAGGAGATTTCAGGTTTTTCATTAATCGTTTGAGCAATAGCGAATCTAGAACTAAAACCAGTGCTTTCTAGTTTAGAATCTGTTGATGCTAAAAAAAGAAGCAACATATGAACCATCAAGCCAATATCTGGCAAAATGAACCTCATTCCATTGAAAATTTAGTAGCAATAGAGTTCAACAATCCTTATTTCATTATAATAAATTTATGTGAACAATGCTTTTAACTCAGTTGCTTCCGTAGGGCTCATTTTTCCAGCAATCACCAAACTTAATTGACGCCTTCTTAATGCAGCTTCAAAACGTTCTTTTTCAAGGTCGCTTTCAGGAATTATAGCGGGAACTGGAACTGGCTGACCAGATTCGTCTACTGCAACAAAAGTATAAATTCCTTCATTGGATTTATTTCTCATACCGCTTTCCCGGTCTTCTATCCAAATATCCATTACCACCTCCATAGAGCTTTTAAAGGCTCTAGATACTTTTGCTTCAATAGTAACCACACTTCCTAAAGGAATCATTTTACTAAAAGCAACATGATTTACAGAAACTGTTGTTACAATTCTTCTACAATGTCTTCTTGCGGCTATACTTGCTGCTCGATCCATACGAGCTAATAACTCACCACCAAACATATTTCCAACTGGATTGGTTTCGCTAGGTAAAACTAAATCGGTAACAACGGTGTAAGAGTCACTTGGTGTCCTTGAAATCATAGGATATAATTTTTTGCAAATGTACAAAGTTATCTCAGGAACAAGATATCTTTAATAGAGAAGAATTATTTTTCTAATTCTTTTACTAATAACCAAGCATCTGGATTTTGAGTATTTTTAATGTCTCTAAGATTCTTTAGAGCATCTAATCGTTCCTCAAAACTGTTATATGCTACTTGATGTAGTCCATATTTATTAACTCCAATAAGTGCAGGAGCAAATCCCTTCTCGCGAAGTTGTTTAATTTTTTTATCTGCATTATCTTGAACTCTAAAGGCACCAGCGATAATGTGATATTTTCCAGTTTGCTTTTTAAAAGTAAGATTTAAAATTGGCAACGGGTTTTCAATGATAAAAGTAGCCTCTTGAATTTGATTTTCTACAATTGAGTTTGCTTTTTGTTTTTCTGCAAAATTATGTTTTTGCACTTCTCCTTCATATAATTTCATTCCACTAAACCCTGCAATAGAAATAGCTACTATAGCTATAGCTGCATACTTTACATACGTTTTACTAGAACGTCTTTCTAGACTGTTGTATAATGGAACTGCTGTTTCTAAAGCCGCAACCGTTTCCTTATAATCTTCTCGTGTTACTTTAGGGGTTACAAATGATGTTAATCCAAAGGATGTGGTACTAAAATTTTGTTTAGAAGAAGGTATAAACTGCACTGAATTTTCTTCATTTAAATGAAAATCTCCAATATTACTAAGAGATACTACTTCTTTTTCAGATAATTGTAAGGATAGTTTTCCTGTATAATTTCTTAACTTCTGAAGTGAAGTTTCATAACTACATTTTTCAACCGAAGCAATATAATTTGCTAACAAACCATCATTAGTTTGTAATTGTCTGTTAAACGATAAGGTTTTTGAAGGAGGATAAAAAGTTTGGTTTTCACTATCAATTTTCGCAGATTGATACTGAGTTAATAACGCTCCAAATCCAGGAATGATTACACATTCGTAGCGGTAAAGTAAATCGTTTATGTAAGTGGTTATTTGCATTAAAACAAATATAGGCGATTTTCATTTTTATTCAATTTTTAAAACAGATTTTTATTAACAGTTTAAATTCATTATTTTTAAGGTCTCCCCCTTTTAAATATCAAATATGTTATCGAAAAACGAATTACGCTATACGTTAGCTTTGCAACGTGTGCCTAATCTTGGGGATGCTACTGCTAAAAAACTGATTCATAAAGTGGGTTCTGCTGAAGGGATTTTCAACGAAAAAAAGTCCAATTTGTTAAAGATAAATGGCGTTGGCAGTTTTAAACTGAAAGAACTTTCTAAAAAAATTCAGTTGGATGAAGCAGATGAAGAAGTACGTTTTATTGAAGAAAATAAATTAGAATGGCTTTATTTTCAAGACAATTTATATCCCGAGAGATTAAAGCATTGTATTGATGGGCCCATTTTATATTTTCAAAAAGGCAATATTGATCTTCAGGAGAATAAAATAATAAGCATCGTCGGTACTCGAAAAATCACAACCTATGGAAAGGTTTTTTGTGAAAAATTAATAGAAGAGCTAGCTCCTCTTAATCCTATAATTGTTTCAGGATATGCTTATGGAGTAGATATTACTGCTCATAAAACAGCAATACAAAATGGTTTACAAACGGTTGCTTGTTTGGCTCACGGAATGAATCAAATTTATCCAAAAGCACATCAAAAATATATGGAGAATGTAATGGAGAATGGTGGGTTTATTTCTGAATTTTGGAGTAGTGATGCATTTGATAGAAATAATTTTTTAAAACGAAACAGAATCATTGCGGGGATTTCACAAGCAACTATTGTTATTGAATCGGCTTTTAAAGGAGGTAGTTTAGTAACGGCAGATATTGCTAATTCCTATAACCGAGATGTTTTTGCTTTACCCGGAAGATCTACAGATTTACAAAGTCAGGGTTGCAATAACTTAATCAAGTCTCAACAAGCTAGCATGATTACTAGTGCTGCCGATTTAATTTATATGTTAGGCTGGGAATTGGAGGACAAAAAAATAAAACCGTTGCAAACTCAATTATTTGTGGAACTTTCTGAAGAAGAAAAAGTGATTTTTAATTATTTAAAAAAAACAGCTAAAGATGGTCTTGATAGTATTGCGCTAAATTGCAGTATGCCTACTTATAAATTAGCTTCAATTTTACTTGCTATGGAATTAAAAGGGGTGATTCGTCCTTTACCTGGAAAATTATTTGAATTAATGTAGAATTAATAACCCAGCTTTTTTCTGACTCTCATTAAAACTTCGTTAGCAACTATTAATGCTTTTTTGGCTCCAATTGCTAAGGCTTTTTCAACTTCCTCCAAATTTTCCATAAAGTAATTATACTTTTTTCTTTCGGTAGAAAATTTATGAATAATCAATTCGTATAAAGCTTGCTTGGCATGACCATAGCCATAATTACCTCCTTCATAATTAGCTCTCATTACTTTTATTTCATCTTCAGAAGCTAATAACTTATATAAGGAAAAAACATTACATGTATCGGGGTTTTTAGATTCTTCCATAGGGATACTGTCTGTCTGTATTCCCATAATTTGTTTGCGAAGCTTCTTATCTGCTAAAAATATATTGATAATGTTATTTTTAGACTTACTCATTTTTGCTCCGTCCGTACCAGGGATCAACATTGTATTTTCTTGCACTTTTGCTTCTGGCATCACAAAGGTCTCTCCCATTTTACTATGAAAACGAGCCGCAACATCACGAGTCATCTCTATGTGTTGCAATTGATCTTTACCAACCGGAACTATATTTGCATCGTATAATAATATATCGGCTGCCATTAACATTGGATACGAAAATAGTCCAGAATTCACATCTTCCAATCGATCGGCCTTGTCTTTAAAAGAATGTGCAAGCGTTAATCTTTGATAAGGAAAAAAACAACTTAAATACCAAGAAAGCTCCGATACCTGAGGCACATCACTTTGACGGTAAAAAACAGTTCTGTCTACATCCAAACCAAATGCCAGCCAAGCTGCTGCAGTACTATAGGTGTTATCGCGTAATGCACTTGCATCTTTAATTTGAGTTAAAGAATGTAAGTCTGCAATAAATAAAAAGGATTCATTTTTCGGGTTATTCGCCATTTCAATAGCTGGCAAAATTGCACCTAAAAGATTACCTAAGTGGGGTGTTCCTGTACTTTGTATTCCTGTTAGTATTCTTGGCATCGCATAATCTATGAGGATCATTTCGAATTTTGGGCTGAAACAATCTGTTTTTAAATTTTTACAAAGATAATTTTTTTAAACCTTTTGATTATCTTCAATTTGCTATTTTTGACAAGTGCTTAAGATTTTAAAGAACATAGCAATCCTTCTCTACCGTATTTGGTACTACATTCTAGTAGTTTTAAGTATTGTTGTTTTGTTTCCGTTTCTATTTATTAGTATCTTGAGAGAAGAATGGTATCCTGTTTTTTTTAAATTAGCACGTATTTGGGCTTATACTATTCTATTTGGTATGGGCTTTACACCTGTTATAAAAAGAGGTGTAAATTTTAAAAAGGGAGAAAGCTATATGATTGTTGCTAATCATACTTCTATGATTGATATCATGCTAATGCTTTTTATTACAAAAGATCCTATTGTATTTGTTGGCAAAAAAGAACTAAGTAAAATTCCTTTATTTGGTTTTATTTATAAACGGACATGCATATTAGTGGACCGAAACAACCCTAAAAGTAGAATAGCTGTTTTTAATAGTGCACAACAAAAAATAAATTTAGGTTATAGTATTTGTATATTTCCTGAAGGAGGAGTTCCAGAAGACGAAAGTATTGTTTTGGATGATTTTAAAGATGGTGCATTTCGTTTAGCTATTGAGCATAAAATCCCCATAGTTCCCATGACTTTTCATGATAATAAAAAATTATTTTCCTATACTTTTTTTAGTGGGGGTCCTGGAAAAATGAGAGTGATGATCCATCCATTAATTTCAACAAGTAACTATTCAATTGAAATGAAGAAAGCACTAAATAATAAAACTCATTCTATAATTTTAGAAGAGCTAGAACATCCTTCTCTTTAATTTTTAAAAGAAAAAACCATCTTATGACGTAAGATGGTTTTCTCTAATAAGTTTGTGAATTCACAAACCCAAACTAACTTAACTTAACTTAACTTAACTAAAACTTGAAACTCAAACCGCTATAAACACCTATATAATAAGGTTTAAAGTTAACAGATGAATCTGTATAAGGGTTGAGTTGATACTTAAACATGGGTTCAATATTAAACATTAACTTTTTAGAAAAACTGTAATTAAAGCCTATTCCGACGTTAGTTGTGAAGCTGATAGATGACAAATTACTTGCCTCACCAAGGACTTCACTAAAATCACCTGCTTCAACTGATACTTCATTATTTCCTAATAATAAAGTGCTAAAACCTCCGATAACGTTGATTCCAAATTTTTTATTAATAATTGCATAATTTAATTCTACAGGCATTTCATAATAACTTATTTTTTGATTTAAATAAGTCTCTCCATTTGTAGATTTTGGTGCAATAGTTCCAAAAGGATTATCTGGGTTTTGATTTACCAAAGTTCCTTTATCAACTACAATAGTAACATTGTTTTTCTTAGCATATTCAATACTAATAGTAGAAGCTGCTATAGGTCCTGTCCCTAAATCTAATCCTGTAGTTGAGTAACTTAAATTTACATTACTAACTCCAGAACGTACACTTAATCTTTTATTTAAATTGTAACTTACTTTTACGCCATAAGCTATATTTAAATCTCCATTTTTTGGGTTGTCTGAAAAAGATGGATCCACAGAAGACCCTTCACTTAGGGTATTATAATATACAGGAGCTACGTTTGGTGTAATTTCCCAGCGATTATCCGGTGTATTATCTAATTTTGCTATTACTACTTCCTCTTCAGGATTTTCATTTAAAGCGTCGAAAATAGACTTTTTGTTTTCTTCCTTAACAACTCCTTTATTTTCAGTAATTGAAGGATTTTCAGAGTTATCTTTTACATTTTCATTTACTGCAACCGCTTCAACATTCTTATTAATTTTGGAACCTTTATTTATTAGTTGCTCATTGGTTTTATCTAACAAATTAGAATTTGAAATCCCTTCTTTCTCCTTAATAATTACTTCTGAATTTTTAATTAGGTCTTGTTGAACTGAATTTTCTGAAATGTTTGATTTTTTATTATTAGAAGCTACTTTAGTTTCAAATGCAATAACCTCATGACTTTTATTAATTGAGTTTGAAGATTTTTTAACGAGTACCTCATCAGTACTTTTCAATTCATTATTATCTTCAATTGAAACAGTTTCATCTTGGTTAACATCATGATTATCTACTATTATATTATTAACTTTTTCTGAGTTAATTTCAATGGGGTTTTCATTAACTATAGGAGCGTTTGTTTTGTTTAAAGGAGTGTTTAACATAGAATTTCCTATGGTAAAAACTAGAGCTAATAAAGCAGCAATACCTCCTAGTTTAAACCAAAGAGGAATTAATTTTCGATCATCTTTCTCCTTTAGTTTTACTTGTATTTTATTCCAAACATCTGGGGAGGGAGTCGCTTCAAAATTTTTGAAACGTTCCTTAAATAATTCGTCTATGTTTTTATTTTTCTTCATTAATCCCTTAATGGGTCTGTAGTTGTATAGTTATTTTAATTTATTAATTTTATAATAATCTTCAATTTTTGTTTTTAATATTCCTCTAGCTCTTGCTAGGTTAGATTTTGAGGTTCCTACAGAAATTCCAACTATATCCGAAATTTCTTTATGTGCATAATCATCTAACACATACATGGTAAACACCAATCGATATCTATCTGGTAATTCCTGAACTATTTTTAACAAAAAGTCCAACGGAACTGTATTGTCTTCAATTTCAGTTACAGCTTCTTCTTCAAGCTGTTCTTCATTAGACAAATTAAATACTCGTTGTTTACGATATTTTTGAAGAACCGTATTAACAGTCACCCGTTTCATCCACCCTTCAAAAGAACCTTTTCCTTTAAATTGCTCAATACGATTAAAAATTGTAATAAATGCATCTTGTAAATTATCCTCCGCTTCATGATAGTTTGGAGAATATTTTAAACAAACAGAAAATAACATACCAGAAAACTTCTTGTACAGTTCTTCCTGACCTTTTAAATCCTGCTTCTTACAATTTAATATGAGCTCTTCTAATGTCAAACGTAGTCTCTTAGATTATTATTAAATTGTTGATTTAACTTATGAAAAAATAAATAAGCAACCATAATAATAAAGATTTCTACGATGGGTAGATGCCTAATACACAAATAGGTTGCGTAGGGAGAATAAACTATTATTTAATTTCTTTAATAGCGTCTTTTATTTTTTGTTCTAGTTCATCCATTAATTCTGGATTATCTAACAGTAACGTTTTTACTCCTTCTCTTCCTTGTCCTAACTTAGTATCATCATAACTAAACCAAGATCCGCTTTTTTTAATGATTTCAAAATCTACTCCAAGGTCGATTACTTCTCCTACTTTTGAAATACCTTTACCATAAACGATATCAAATTCAACCATTTTAAATGGTGGAGCAACTTTATTTTTAACAATTTTTACTCTTGTTTTATTTCCTAAAACTTCACCATTCGTGTTTTTAATTTGAGTAGATCTACGAATGTCTACTCTAACAGATGCATAAAACTTTAAAGCATTACCACCTGTAGTAGTTTCAGGATTTCCAAACATCACCCCGATTTTTTCACGTAATTGATTGATAAATATTACAGTACATTTTGTTTTACTTATCGATCCTGTAAGTTTACGTAAAGCCTGAGACATTAAACGAGCATGAAGTCCCATTTTAGAATCTCCCATTTCACCTTCAATTTCACTTTTTGGTGTTAATGCTGCAACAGAATCTATTACAATAATATCAATAGCACCACTACGAATAAGGTTGTCTGTTATTTCTAGTGCTTGCTCTCCATTGTCTGGTTGAGAAATAATTAAATTTTCAATATCAACGCCTAAATTTTCCGCATAATACCTATCAAAAGCATGTTCAGCATCTATAAAAGCAGCTATTCCTCCATTTTTTTGTGCTTCGGCTATTGCGTGTAATGTTAGCGTTGTTTTACCTGAAGATTCTGGGCCATAAATTTCTACAACTCGACCTCTAGGATATCCTCCAACTCCTAGGGCTACATCCATTCCTAAAGATCCTGTTGAAATTACTTCCATTTCTTCAATAGATGCATCACCCATTTTCATTACGGTACCCTTACCATATGTTTTATCTAATTTATCTAAAGTTAGCTTTAACGCCTTTAATTTCGCTTCTTTTTCGTTGCTCATTGTTCCGTCTTTTTTATTGAAAATGTTAGTAGGCTAAGGTACTATTTCTTTATTAGCACTACAAAAGGAAAATAAGAAAAACTAAAATACTTTCAGTTGGTTTGTTTAGAATTAATATCTTTACTCCTTATATAAAATTCATAACAGGTTTTATTAAGTTTAATCCACGTCTCTTTATTTTTAAAGAGCTTTATATATAATTTATGGGCTGTACAAGCTGTAGTTCTGGAGTTGATGGACAACCAAAAGGATGTAAGAACAATGGTACTTGCGGATCTGATGGTTGTAATAAATTAACAGTTTTCGATTGGTTATCAAATATGGCACTTCCAGGTGACCAAAAACCATTTACTGGAGTAGAAATTCGTTTTAAAAACGGAAGAAAACATTTTTACAAAAATTCTGAAAATTTATCTCTTTCCATAGGAGACGTAGTAGCTACCGAAGCAATGTCTGGTCATGATATTGGAATTGTTACTCTTACTGGAGAATTGGTGAAAGTACAAATGAAAAAGAAGAATCAAACTGAAAAAGTTACAGAACTTCCTAAAATATATAGAAAAGCTACTCAGAAAGATATTGATATATGGCAAACAGTAAGAGCTAAAGAACCCGAAATACAGAAACGATCTCGCGAAATTGCAATTCATTTAGGCTTAAAAATGAAAATTTCTGATATAGAGTATCAAGGTGATGGATCAAAAACAACTTTTTATTATACCGCAGAAGAGCGAGTCGATTTTAGACAATTAATTAGGGATTTTGCAAGTGCATTTAGCACTCGTGTAGAAATGAAACAAGTTGGCTTTAGGCAAGAAGCAGCAAGACTTGGAGGTATAGGCTCTTGTGGTCGTGAATTATGTTGTTCTACTTGGTTAACAGATTTTAGATCGGTTAAAACTTCGGCAGCACGTTACCAACAACTTTCATTAAATCCACAAAAATTAGCTGGACAATGTGGTAAATTAAAATGCTGTCTTAATTATGAATTAGACACTTACTTAGATGCTTTAAAAGACATTCCAAAAAATGACATTAAATTAATTACCGAAAAAGGAACTGCTGTTTGCCAAAAAACCGACATATTTAAAAGAATACTTTGGTATGGTTATGAGAAACAGGGAATGAACTGGCATAAAATTAGTGTTGATAAAGCAAACGAAATTATTGCATTAAATAAAAAAGGAGAAAAAGTTTCTAGCTTAGAAGATTTTGAAGAAGAAGAGAGTGTTTCTGAAAGTAAAATTTTTGAAAATGTTGTTGGTCAAGATAGTTTAACTCGTTTTGACAAACCAAAACAAAAAAACAACCGAAGAAAAAACAATCAAAACAAAAGCAAAAGTCAAAATCAAAACCGCAATAAGCCCAGTAATAAAAACCCTAATCAAAATCGAAAACCAAAAAAGAATGCCTAAATTTTTTGCCCTTTCTTTTGTACTATTTTTAATAATCTCTTGCGAATCTAATTCTCCTTTTAGCACAAACAAATCGTTGCCTGGATTTTGGAATAAAGACGAGGTTATTGATTTTGATTTACCACAGTTAGACAGTTTAAAAACCTATAATTTATTTGTGAATCTTCGTAACACAAACGACTATAAATACAATAATGTTTTTTTAATTATAGTAATGAATTTTCCACACGGAAAAATAGTAACCGACACTTTAGAATATAAAATGGCTAATCCAGACGGCACTTGGTTAGGAAACGGTATTAGCAGTGTTAAAGACAATAAACTTTGGTATAAAGAGTCTGTATCTTTTAAAGAAAAAGGAATTTATACAGTGAGTGTTAAGCATGCAGTGCGCAATAACGGTACTATAGAAGGCGTTACAAATCTTAAAGGAATCACTGATATAGGTTTTAGTGTCGAGGAAATCACACAAGAGTAATTTATGGCTAAGCGTAAAACAACAACAAAGAAAGCTCAAGCGAATAATTTAAAACGTCATATTAAAACGTTTTGGAAAATACTTGCTATAGGAGTTTTTCTTATTTTTTTTATATTCTTATTAGCATCTTGGGGAGTATTTGGAAAACTTCCAGATGAAACAAGTCTAGAAAATCCTGAAAAAAATCTAGCCACAGAAATCATTGGATCTGATGGGGTAACATTAGGTAAATTTTACAAAGAAAATCGTACGCCTGTCCAATTCGAAGAGTTGCCAAAACATTTAATCGACGCCTTAATTTCTACTGAAGATGTTCGGTTTTATGACCACTCTGGAATTGACGCTAGAGGGACGCTGAGGGCTTTCGCCTTTTTAGGAACTAAAGGAGGAGCCAGTACCATCACTCAACAATTAGCGAAATTGTTTTTTACTGAAAATGTTTCAAAAAATAAATTGAGTCGTGGAACTCAAAAAATAAAAGAATGGATTATCGCTACTCGTTTAGAGCGTAGATACACCAAAGAAGAAATTATAACCATGTATTTTAATGAGTATGGTTTTTTAAACCAAGCCATTGGAATAGAATCTGCTGCTCATATTTATTTTGATAAAGCACCCACAGAATTAACAATTACAGAATCTGCGATTCTAGTAGGAATGTTTAAAAACTCTTCGCTTTACAATCCTGTTCGTAATCCTGTTGGAGTAAGAAATAGAAGGAATGTAGTGCTGAGCCAGATGGCGAAGTATGATTTTATTTCTGAAGAAATGAAAGATTCTATTCAGGCAACAGCATTAGAAATTGTTTTTACCCCACAAGGGCATGACGAAGGAATCGCTACTTATTTTAGAGAATACGCTCGAAAATTTATGCACGATTGGATTAAAGAAAACCCAAAAACTGATGGATCTGAATATAATATTTATAGTGATGGTTTAAAAATCTATACGACTATAGATTCCAAAATGCAAGAATATGCTGAAGCCGCTGTAGATAGTCATATGCAAAATCTACAATTAGAATTTGACAAACAAAACAAAAATAATAAGCTAGCACCTTTTAGAGACGTAACTAAAGATGAGGTAGATCATATTTTAAATTCTGCTATAAAAAGAAGTGATCGATGGAGGGAAATGAAAAAACAAGGAAAAACAGAGGAAGATATAATAAAAAGTTTTTCGGTAAAAACTAATATGCGTGTTTTCGCATGGAGTGGTGATATCGACACTTTAATGACTCCTTTGGATTCTATAAGATATCACAAATCAATACTTCAAGCATCATTAATGTCTATGACACCACAAACTGGCGAAGTAAAAGCCTGGGTTGGTGGTGTTAATTACAAGTATTTTAAATATGATATGGTTAAAAAAGGGAAGCGTCAAATAGGCTCTACCTTTAAACCTTTTGTATACGCTACCGTGATAGATCAAATGCATATGTCACCTTGTGATACGTTACCAAATACGTTACATACTATTGAAGTTGGTAAATATGGCTTAATTAAGCCATGGACTCCAAAAAATTCAGGTGATAAGTATGGAGGTTTTGTTTCTTTAAAACAAGCATTAGCTCAATCTATTAATACGGTTACTGCTAGATTGATTGATCGAGTTGGTCCAAAGCCTGTTTTAGATTTAGTAAGTAAAATGGGAGTTGACACAGAAAATATTTTAGCATCTCCAGCAATCGCACTAGGTACTCCAGATGTTTCATTATATGAAATGGTTGGTGCCTATAGTTCATTTGCTAATCAAGGTGTTTATATTAAGCCATCATTAATTACAAGAATTGAAGATAAAAACGGCACCATTTTATATCAAAACATTCCAGAAACTAAGGATGTTTTAAGTGAAGAAGCTGCTTATGTTACCATTAGTTTAATGGAAGGAGTTACTCAATCTGGTTCTGGACAACGATTAAGATCAAAATGGGCTATCAATACTCCTGTTTATAAAAAAATTATTACTGGTTATCCTTGGGAATTTAAAAACCCAATTGCTGGAAAAACAGGTACCACCCAAAACCAAAGTGATGGTTGGTTTATGGGAGTAGTTCCTAATCTTGTAACTGGTGTTTGGGTTGGAGGTGAAGACCGATCAACACACTTTTCTTCTATAGCATATGGTCAAGGTGCATCTATGGCATTACCTATTTGGGCTAATTATATGAGGGATTGCTATAACAATGAAGGTCTTGGCATCTCTAAAGAAGACTTTATAATTCCAGAAGATCTTTCTATTGAAACCGATTGTGATAAGTGGAAAGAAAACCAGCAAGATACTGGTAATGAAATCCCAGACGAATTTTAAAATAACATTCTACTTCCTTCAGAAGTAATTCTGCTTCCTTTTCAGTATTTTTATAGAAAATATTCTTTCTATGATCAATAAGACCGTTTCTAATGTTAAAGAAGCTTGCCAAGGAATAAAAGACAGTATGACTTTTATGTTGGGGGGATTCGGATTAAGTGGAATTCCTGAAAATTCAATTGCAGAATTAGTTCGTTTAAATGTAAAAGATGTAACCTGCATTTCGAATAATGCTGGAGTTGATAATTTTGGTTTAGGTCTATTACTTCAAAAAAGACAAATTCGAAAAATGATTTCTTCCTATGTAGGCGAAAATGCAGAATTTGAACGCCAAATGTTAAGTGGAGAATTAGATGTGGAATTGATCCCACAAGGAACCCTCGCTCAACGTTGCCAAGCAGCACAAAGTGGAATTCCGGCTTTTTATACTCCTGCTGGTTATGGAACTGAAGTTGCTGAAGGTAAAGAATCTCGTGAGTTCAACGGAAAAATGCACCTTTTAGAAAAAGCTTTTAACGCAGATTTTGCTTTTGTAAAAGCCTGGAAAGGTGATGCTGCTGGTAATTTAGTTTTTAAAGGCAGTGCTCGTAACTTTAATCCTAATATGTGTGGAGCTGCAAAAATTACCGTTGCTGAGGTGGAAGAACTAGTTCCAGTAGGAACCTTAGATCCTAATCATATTCACATTCCTGGAATATTTGTACAACGAATTTTCCAAGGGGAGAAATATGAAAAACGCATAGAACAATTAACCGTAAGAAAGCGAAACTAATGGCACTAAGTAAAGAACAAATAGCACAAAGAATTGCTAAGGAAGTAAAGGATGGTTTCTATGTAAACCTAGGAATAGGGATCCCAACATTGGTTGCCAATTTTGTACAAAATGATATTGAAGTTGATTTTCAAAGTGAAAATGGAGTATTAGGTATGGGTCCGTTCCCTTTTGAAGGAGAAGAAGATCCAGATTTAATTAATGCTGGTAAACAAACTATTACCACGTTACCGGGTGCTTCTTTTTTTGATTCTGCCTTGAGTTTTTCTATGATTAGAGGACAACATGTAGATTTAACAATTTTAGGTGCTATGGAAGTTTCACAAAATGGAGACATTGCCAATTGGAAAATTCCTGGGAAAATGGTTAAAGGAATGGGTGGCGCTATGGATTTAGTTGCCTCTGCTGAAAACATTATCGTTGCAATGATGCATACCAATCGAGCAGGAGAATCTAAACTACTTAAAAAATGCTCCTTACCATTAACTGGAGTTAATTGTGTAAAGAAAATTGTAAGTAATCTTGCCGTTTTAGAAGTTGTAGATAATTCATTTAAGCTTTTAGAAAGAGCCCCAGGAGTAAGTGTTGAAGAAATTAAAAACGCTACTGAAGGAAATCTTATTATTGAAGGCGACATTCCAGAAATGAAGTTTTAAAAAAAATATTATGAAAAAAATCACCTTAACTTTCCTCTTAATATTTACTGCAATCATAAGCGTAAATAGTCAAGATACCTTTTCAATAGTTGCCATGGATCCAATTACGGGAGAAGTTGGGAGTGCTGGTGCTTCTTGTGTAGATTTAGACGCTGCCAATTTACCAACAGATGATTTTTTAGGAGAATTATTTCCTGGGATTGGTGCGATCAACGCACAAGCATGGTACGTGCCTGCAAATCAAGCCAACGCAAGAGCAAGAATGAATGAAGGAGATACTCCGAGTGAAATAATTGAATGGTTAATTAACAATGACATTAGTAATCAACCTCAACTAAGACAATATGGAATTGTTGCAAAAGTTGGAGAAAATATAGAAACTGCTGCTCATACTGGATCTTCCACTGATGACTATAAAAACCATATAACAGGTCCAAATTATTCTATTCAAGGAAATATTTTATTAGGGCAAGAAGTATTAGATGGTATGGAAGCAGGTTTTTTAAATGCTGAAGGAGATCTCGCTTGTAAATTAATGGGAGCATTACAAGGTGCTAATATGGTTGGTGCTGATATGCGTTGCACTAATAACGGAACCTCTTCTCTGTTTGCCTTTGTAAAAGTCGCACAACCTTCAGATACATTTGGAGACCCTTCTTTTTTATTATCTGTAAGGACTGGAAGCAATGATCAAATAGAGCCAATTACAGAACTACAGAGCTTATTTGATACAGATCGTGATTGCGAATCCCTTGGTTTAAATCAAGTAGATAATGATTTACCATTTTCTATTTATCCTAATCCATCAAAAAACGTTGTTACTTTAAAGGTATTAAATGAGGATAATGAAACATATAATGTACATATTATCTCTATAACAGGTGCTGTTGTTTATAAATCAGATTTTATATCAAACACAGCTATTAATGTTTCGGAATTAGCTAAAGGTATTTATTTTATTACCATTACAAACAATAACTCTTCCTATACATCCAAGTGGATTAAAAACTAATATTTTTTTATGTTTTTAAAGCAGATAACTAGATAAATGTTAAATTAATGTGTATTTCGTCGTTTTTATATGTATTTTATCTTGTTTATTAGATATTAATCTCATATTAGCAGTCCCAAAAATAATGAACTTAACCTATTATGAAAAAAATATACCTAGCAACAAAAGAAACATTTTACCTACTTAAAAATGTTTTCTATGTCGCTAAAAAAGTTTTTTTAATTATGTGATAATTGATTGATTGTTTTTACAACCCCAAATCTGCAACGAAACAGATAAAAGGTAAACCCGTTCTTTGTGAGGTTAGAACGGGTTTTTTTTGTTTATAAATTTTTCTTAATCCTGTAGTATACAGAATCTTCAATACCCTCAAAACTATCCTGTTTCCAAAAAGTTATATTTAATTTTTCTAAAACTCTAATGGAAGAGATATTGTCCTTAGATGCTCGTCTAATAATTTCTTTTAATTTTAAGGTATTAAAACCATAATCTAGTAATGCCTTAGCAGATTCTGTAGCATATCCTTTTCCCTATTCTTTTTTAAAAAAGCGAAAACCAATATCTACTAAGTTTTTCTTCATTTAATTTTAAACCACTCCATCCAATAAAAGATTCAGTTTCTTTTAAAATAACTGCCCATCTACCAAATCCGTTTTTTTTATAATCTGAATAGTTTATAAGGAATTTTTCTGCATCAACTATGGAAGAAAATGGAAGATCTCCTGTATATTTTAAGACTTCAGGATCTAAATTTAAATTAAAAAAGTTTTCAGAATCATTAATATCCAATTCTCGTAAAATCAATCTATTTGTCTCAATAATCTTTTTCATATATACCTCATCAAATTCCTTTTGGGATGGCTTCTATTAATTTTTGAGTGTATTTTTTTGTTGGGTTTGCATAGATCTCATCTGCATCTCCAATCTCTTCTATTTTCCCATCTTTCATCACTAATAATTGATCTGCCATAAATTTAACAACCGCTAAATCGTGAGATATAAAAATATAGGTGAAGCCAAAATCATCTTTTAATTCATTTAATAAATTTAAAACTTGTGCTTGTACCGAAATGTCCAAAGCAGAAACCGATTCGTCACAAACTACCAATTTAGGTTCCATTGCGATTGTTCTCGCAATACCAACTCGTTGTCTTTGACCTCCAGATAACTCATGTGGATACCTATTAAAATAACTATCGTCTAACTCTACTCTATTCAAAATACTCAGTACTTTATTTTTCCGTTCCCGATCATTTTTACCAATATTGTGGACTTTCATTGGTTCCATAATAGCCTCTCCAATTAACATTCTAGGATTAAGTGATGAATATGGATCCTGAAAAATAAGCTGAATCTCTTTTCTGAGTTTTCTTAATTCTGAAGATTTTAATTCTGTTAATTCCTTGCCTCTGTATTTAATACTTCCGCTAGTTGCTTTTTCTAATTGTAAAATTGCTTTCCCTAATGTTGATTTACCACAACCAGATTCGCCTACCAACCCTAAAGTTTCTCCTTCAAAAACTTTAAAACTTACTTCATTTACAGCATTAAGCACCTTCTTTTTATTAAAAACCCCAGCATTGGAATAATATTCTTTTTTTAAATTCAGAATTTCCAAAATTGGAGTTTTAGTATATAAATATTTATGTTTTAATGCCCTTTCTTGAGGAGTAATTTCTATGGATTTAAAACTATTATCAGCTAATGAAGCAATCGTAGGAAGTTCTTTTAATCGAACATCTAAACTAGGCCGAGACGCCATTAATGCTTTTGTGTAGTCCTCTTTTGGTATTTTAAAAACTTGAAATGCACTGCCTTCTTCAACGATATTTCCTTGATACATTACTGCTACTCGATCAACAATTTCGGAAACCAAACCTAAATCATGAGAAATAAAAAGCATACTCATTTTAGTTTCTTTTTGAATCTCCTTTAAAAGCAATAATATTTCTTTTTGTACAGTAACATCTAAAGCTGTTGTTGGCTCATCTGCTATTAATAACTTTGGCTTACAAGCAATTGCCATAGCAATCATAACGCGTTGCATTTGACCTCCACTTATTTGATGGGGATAACTATTATATATTTCTCGAGGACGAGGAAGCTTCACTTTTTCAAATAAAGAAATAGTTTCCTTTTTAGCTTTTGAAGTTGAATATTTTAAATGAAGTTTAATTATTTCAGAAACTTGATTTCCACAGGTTATTGACGGATTTAATGCCGTCATGGGTTCTTGAAAAATCATAGCAATATCATTACCTCTAAGTTTTCTGATATTGTTTTTCGATTTTTTTAAAAGATCTTTTTTGTTGAAAAATATTTCGCCACCTATAAAAGTATTCTTTTCAGGTAATAACCCTAATATAGCCATTGCGGTTATGGATTTTCCAGAACCGGACTCTCCTACAACTCCTACTATTTCATTTTCATTAATATGTAGAGAAATACCGTGAACAACTTCAACAATCCTTTTTTTATTCCCGAAAGAAATAGTAAGGTTTTTTATATCTAGAATGGAATTATTATTCATTATTCAAATATAATTAATTCGCTGTTAAAAGATTTACTATGAATTGATTAATAAAAATTGTCTGAAAACGATATATGTAGGTTAAATCTTACAATATGTCGTAAATTTTAACTATCTATGTATCAGTATTAAACATTAACCCAAATACCCCTAAAAAATTATGAAAAAACATTCACACCTACTAATTTTGACTCTTTTAACACTTGGTTTCTTTTTTACTGGAACTTTAAAAGGGATTTCACAGGACCAAAAAATTGATCAAAAACCAACTAAAATTCCACCAAAGCTTTTAAAGTTTAATGAATCTCAAAGAGTCTCTTTTCAAAATTCCAATCAACTATTAAAAAATGTTTTTGACTCATCAGAAAATACCACGTTTATCAACATTAAACAACAACAAGATAAATTAGGTTATACTCATCAAAAAAACCAACAATATTATAAAAATATTAAGGTAGAGTTTGGAACGCTAACTATTCATAGTAAAAGTGGCGTAATAGAATCCATAAGTTCAGAATTTTATAAAATTGAAGACCTTAATACTTCACCTAATATCACAAATAATCAGGCATTTAACCGAGCTATTTCTCATACAGGAGCGAGTGCTTATTTATGGGAAGATGAAGCTGCATCTAACGAACTAGGGTATAGCAAACCAGAAGGAGAATTAGTAATTCTTCCCCTTTTTGAAGGAGAAACTACAACGATGAAACTAGCGTATAAATTCGATATTTATACGATTGTTCCTATGGGTGGTGGAGATCTATACATTGATGCTCAAAATGGTCAAGCCTTATTCTTTAATAATAAAGTAAAACACTTAGATAATTTTGGTCACGACGGTAGCGCATTTCATAAAAATGAAGAAGTACCTGCTACTAAAGTAATTGTCGAAGAATTTGAAGCTGTTGCTTCTGGTACTGCAGCTACAAGATATAGTGGTTCAAGAACTATTGAAACTTCTTTATCTGGTGGAAATTATATTCTTAGCGATGCTGGAAGAAAAGTTTATACTCGTAATGCTAATAATTTAGCGCCTCAAGGTAGTTCATTACCATATATAACTAATTATTCTCAATTTACTGATGCCAATAATAATTGGACCGCGGCTGAATTTGATAATAGTAATAAAGATAATGCAGCACTAGATGCACATTGGGGAGCGATGATGACCTATGATTATTGGTCTTCTGTTCATGGTAGGGATAGTTATGATGGAAATGGAGCTCAGCTTAGAAGTTATGTTCATGTAGATAATAATTATGACAATGCATTTTGGTTTTTAAATGTGATGTCTTATGGTGATGGATCTTCTAATGGAAATGAAGGAAATGGTTATTTTGATGCATTGACTAGTTTAGATGTAGCAGCACACGAAATTGGACACGCAGTTACTGAATTTACAGCAAATTTAGCGTACCAGAGAGAATCTGGAGGTTTAAATGAAGGGTATTCTGATATTTGGGGAGCAGCTGTTGAACATTTCGCAAAAGGAAATGGAAATGACGCTAATCCTGATGCATCAATTTGGTTAATCGGTGATGAAATTGACAGAAGAAGTGGATCTGCTGCTTTAAGATCTATGAGCAACCCTACTTTATTAGGACAACCAGATACATATGGAGGTGCCAACTGGCAAAACCCAAATTGTGGAACTCCTACACAAAGCAATGATTACTGTGGAGTGCACACAAATTCAGGAGTATTGAACTATTGGTTTTATTTATCTGTAGCTGGAGGCAGTGGAACAAATGATATTGGTAATGCTTTTTCAGTTTCTGGAATAGGAATGACAAAAGCTGCGAAAATTTCATATAGAGCGATCAACACTTATTTAAGTGCTAATTCAACTTATGCTGATGCTAGAGCTGCAATGATTCAATCTGCACAGGATCTATATGGAGCAGATGGAGCAGAAGAGCAAGGAGTTACTAATGCATGGCATGCGGTTGGTGTTGGTGATGCTTATGGAGGAGGAAATCCAACAACTTGCTATTCAGGTGATATATCATTATCTATTACATTTGATAATTATCCTGAAGAAACAGCTTGGACCTTAAAAAATTCTAGCGGAACTACTGTAGCTTCTGCAAGTTATTCAACTGCAAATCCAGATGGTTCAACAGTTAACGAAACATTTACTGGATTGGCTGTTGATGACTATATTTTTAATATAACTGATGTTTATGGTGACGGGATTTGTTGCTCTTATGGTTCAGGATCTTATACATTATCTTCTTCTGCTGGCTCTTTTAAAACTGGTGGTGATTTTGGAAGTTCTGAAGCAACACCTTTTTGTATTGAAAGTGGTACAGGTGGCGACACTGAAGCGCCTACAACACCAACTAGTTTAGCTGCTTCAAATGTTACTGAAACAACTGCGGATCTTTCTTGGAATGCGTCTTCGGATAATGTAGCTGTTACTGGGTACGATATATACCAAGGATCAACTAATATCGGAACAGTTACAGGAACTTCGGCGCAAATTACAGGTTTAACTGCTGCTACATCTTATTCATTCAATATAAGAGCAAAAGATGCTACTGGAAATGAATCTTCTTCAAGTAATACGGTTAATGTCACGACCTCTTCTGGAGCAGATACACAAGCACCAACCGCACCTACTACTTTAGCTACTTCTAATATAACTCAAACTACAGTAGATCTTTCATGGAATGCATCTTCAGATAATTTTGGGGTAACTGGATATGATGTATATCAAGGATCAACTAATATTGGAACTGTTACAGGAACTTCTGCGCAAATTACAGGTTTAACTGCTGCTACATCTTATTCATTTAATATAAGAGCAAAAGATGCTGCTGGAAATGAATCTTCTTCAAGTAATACGGTTAATTTCACGACCTCTTCTGAAGCAGATACACAAGCGCCAACCGCACCTACTAGTTTAACTGCTTCAAATATAACTCAAACTTCACTAGATCTTTCTTGGAATGCATCTTCAGATAATATTGGAATAACTGGATATGATGTGTATCTAGGTGCTTCTAATATTATGTCGGTAACTGGAACTTCTGCTTCCGTATCTGGATTGACAGCTGCAACTACTTATACTTTTAGTATAAGAGCAAAAGATGATGCTGGGAACACTTCATCTTCAAGTAATACGGTTAGTGTAACTACAGATAGTAATGACGGAGGCGACTCTACAGTTCTAAATGAGGGATATTTTGAATCTGGCTGGGATGGCTGGGTAGATGGAGGTAGCGATTCTTATCGTTATTCTGGGTCAAGGTCTTATGAAGGATCAAAATCTATTAGATTAAGAGATAATACCAACTCATCAGTTATGACGCTAAGTGACATTAATGTTTCTAGTTATAATAACATTGATATTGAATTTTATTTTTATGCTCGAAGCATGGAAAATGGAGAAGATTTTTGGGTTCAATACCATGATGGCTCTTCTTGGAATACAATAGCAACTTATGCTAGAGGGACTAACTTTAACAACAATACTTTTTATAACGCTACGGTAAATATTTCAGATGTTATTTATAATTTTCCTCCAAATGCTAAATTTCGTTTTAGATGTGATGCAAGTGGCAATAATGATCATATATATATAGATCAAGTTACTATTACTGGAAATTCAAGTTCTTCTAGTTTAATAAATAATATCACTTCTCTTGGAGAGATTAATAATATTCTAGGAGATGGAGAAAATGAAATTGATTTTGAAAGTGACTTCTTATTATATCCAAATCCAGCAAAATCTAATATATCTATCAAGTTATCAACTGAAAGCGTCTATGTGACTTACCGTGTTGTTAATATGATTGGACAAGAAGTATTTTCTGGCATATTAAGTAAGGGACCAATTAATGTTCAAAATCTAGAAACAGGTATTTACTTTATGGAAGTAAATGATGGTGAAGAAGTAATGATTCAGCGATTTATTAAGGAATAAATGCTAAATAATTTATGAAAATAAAAACCGCCTAAAGTTATCTTTAGACGGTTTTTTTACATGAAAAAACTACTCAACTAATTTAGATATTTTCTTATAATGTATATTTCTTTCTTTTAAATAATTAAGGAAATAATGGAAACATTCTTCGTGTTTTCCAACTAATTCTGGAGGAAATACTCCTTTCTCTTTAAACTTCCCTTCTAAAAACAAATTTGCAGCAGCTGAAGCTGTATATCCGGTTGTTCTTGCCATCGATGAAGTTTTTGTTTCAGAACAGTATTCATCGTGAAGTGTATATACAATTTCTTCAATTTTGCCATCAGCGTTTTCTCCTTTCACAGTAATACGCATTACCGTAATTTCTTCCTCTGTTTCTCCTAATTTCCATTCGTCAAATAAAACCTTACTTGTAAAATCTAACGGTGAAATTTTAGTTCCGTTTATTTCAATTTCTTTTGTATTAAAAAATCCACTTTCCTTTAATACACTTATGTATTCAACATGACCAGGATATCGTAATGTCTTTTCCTTCATGTTTTTAATATGTGGCATGGTAAACATAATAGAGCGCAATCCATCAGAATTAAAAGATTCTAAGGTTCCTACTTTATCAAATTCTACAAACTCACAGTCTGTTAAAGCTTCTCTAGTAATCATTTTACCATTTTCTATATATCGAGCAGGACGTGTATATTCTTCAATTACATCTATGGGTGAAAAAGGAGCTTTATAACAAAATGGCCATTTTTTTACTTTAGGTAAACCACCAACTAAACATTCAAAATCAGTTAGTTTCATTTTTTCATTATAATAGCCTAAAATAACATTGTCCATTCCAGGAGCTACACCACAATCCACTATTGCGGTTACATTTTTTTCCTTGGCTAAAGCGTCTAATTCTAATGAGTTTTCTGAAAAGAATGAAATATCTATAACATTCATTTCAGCTTCAATAATAGATTTTAAAGTTTCAAAACCTAGAAAACCCGGTACTGCACAAACTACTAAATCAAATTTCTTAATGGTTTGTTTTAACTTATTTATATCAGTTACATCAAGTAATTGGGTTTTTAAATTATTACATTTTTGTTCCGCTTTTTGTAAAGCTTCTTGATTAAAATCGGTAAGTGTTATGTTATTTTTTTTTGAAAGGTCAATTGCAATGGTACTACCAACCATTCCAGCACCTAATACGATGATGTTTTTCATTTTTGAAAATTATTTAAAAAGTGATGTGTAATTGTTGAATTATATTTTTATTCAGAACGCATTGAAGAATCTCTGAATATATATTTAAGCTAAGTTATTATAAAACAAGTTATAAACCTGGAATAAGAATCCAAGGCATTTCAGAAAGATTATAACGTTTGTAGGTTAACATCTAATAGTTTTTGATTTCAAAATTTTCACCATCAAAGACTCCGAAAGTATAATAATTTATCCAATCTCCTAAATTAAAATAGGTAGAATTTTTTCCAACTTTAATTTCCATAGGCAAATGTCTATGACCAAAGATGAAATAATCGTAATGCTTGTTTTCTAATTTACGTCTAGCATAAGCTGCTAGCCACTCCTTATTTTCACCTAAAAACTTTTTGTCTTCGACACCTGAAATCAATTTGTTTTTTACTGATAAATGTTGAGCAAGTCGCATACCAATATCGGGATGTAACCAACGATAAAGCCATTTTGAAAAAGGATTTGTAAAAATTTTTTTCATTCTTTTATAGCCTTTATCATTAGGTCCCTTACCATCCCCATGACCTATTAAAAATGTTTTATTATTAAAAGTAAATTCTTTTAGATCGTGGTAAGTAGGAATATTTAATTCTTTTTCAAAATAATCATTCATCCATAAATCATGATTCCCAACAAAAAAATAAATGGGTATTCCACTATCCCTAATTTCAGCAAGCTTTCCTAATGTTCTAACAAAACCCTTTGGAACAACAGTTTTATATTCAAACCAAAAATCAAACAGATCACCTAATAAAAAAATAGCAGCTGCGTCTTCTTTTACTTCATCTAACCATTTTACAAACTTTTTTTCACGAGGAAAACTTTCCTCTTGAGTAGGAGCGCCTAAATGATTATCACTTGAAAAATATATTTTTTTTCCTTCTGGAATTTGCATGGGTTAAATATACAAATTCTTAAGTAGGCAAGAAGCTTTTTGTTTGATGGGTTAGTTCTTTAAGGTGAGATTCCTGCGAAAGTAGAAATTTAATTATCAGACGCAAACCATTGTGCATAACTGCTATCTGTTTCTTGAAGCTTTAAGGAGTGTAATTGAACATGTTGTGGTAATTCTTGTTTAATGACATTTGCGAAATCAATAATCATCATTTCGCTTGTCGGTTGATAATCTACCAGTAATACATTATGTCCTCTATCAGATAATTCTTTTGCTAATTCTACATGTGGCGTGTTTTTATTAAAAACGGTGGCATGATCAAAAACATCTACTATTTTATTTTTAACAATTACTTTTAAGTCACTAAAATCGATAACCATTCCAAGTTTAACATGACTAGTATCTGAAATAGGTTTACCAATAACAGTTACGTGGAGTTTATAACTATGTCCATGGACATTCCTACATTTTCCATCATAACCATATAAGGCGTGGCCTGTTTCAAAAGAAAACTGTTTGGTGATTCTTATAGTACTCATACAATTAAATTAGACCGTAAAGATACTGTTTTTAGTAGCAAAGTGAAATTTCTAGCCTAACCTTTCAGACTTTGCTAAGGGATAATATTTGGATTTAAATTTAAATATCAATGCAACTGCTCTAAATGCAATCCATACTACTAAAGCAATCCAAATTCCTGTTAATTTTAAATCTAGATAATTACAGATTAATAGCGTTGGAATAAACCCAAATAAAGTTGCGCCAACTAAAACATTTCGGAGGTATTTCATTTCACCTAAACCTTTAAAAATAGCATCCAATGTAAACCCTAAGGCGTTAAATGGTTGTGAAATTAAAACAATAAAAAACATCCCATAGAAAGTAGATAATACTAATGTGTCTTTAGTAAATATTAAACCTAAATGATCGTAAAACAATACACCAGCTACTATTAACAAAAAACTAACAAATAAATTATAGAGATTTACCCTTTTTGTTAAAATCCATAGGTCTTTATACTTTTTCGCTCCTAATAATCTACCTCCAAGAATATTACCAGCAGCTCCATATCCATCAATAAAAAATGCCGAAAACAACCAAAGATTAATTGCAATGGTATGAGCGGCGATAAATTCTTTTCCTAAAGAAGTCGCTTCACGAACAGCCATTAATAATGCAACGTTTAATGCAACAGATCTAATAAATAAATTAAAGCTCATATTGACCAATCGTTGTATTTCTGGATGAATTTTTCTTTTTAATTTCAAAGAAATATTCGTTTTGGTTATTAATAAAAATAATGCTAAAAGAGCCATCACTAATTGTGAAATTAAACTAGCCCAAGCTGCTCCTTTTACACCCATTGGCTCAACAAAATCTTCTAAACCATAAACAAAAAGAAAGTCCAAACCAATATTAATAAAGGCTCCAATTGAAGCGATTATCATGGGCCAAAAAGTATTTTGTAAGCCTCTAAAAAGTCCAAAAATTGCAAAAGTGAATAAGGTTAAGGGAAATCCCCAAATACGGATGTAATAATAATCTTTACTAAACTCTAATATTTTCCCTTCAGCTCTTAAAAACAATAATATGTCTTCAATAAAAAAATAGGTAGAAAGTAAAAGAATAAAACTTAATAATACATTGAATAGTATTGCTTGAGCTGGAAAGCTAGTAAGGCTTTTTAAATTCCCTGCTCCTAAATTTTGTGAAATAATTGCCGAAATCGCACTTCGTGTTTGTGCTAAAATCCATATAATTGTTGAAATAAAAGCCCCTACAATACCAACAGCAGCTAAAGACTCTGTGCCAAATTCTGCAATGTTACCAACTACAGCAGCATCCGTAGAAGACAGAACAGGTTCAGCAATACCCGCAATAATAGCTGGTAATGCTAATTGTTGAATCCGTTTAAATGAAATGTCTATTTTTTGCATAACCATTCGTAGCAATAAAAAGGAAATTCACTTTGTTTTGGAAAATGAATTTCTCCTAATCTTTTGAAGCCACGAATTTCGTAAAACTTTTGGTTTCTAACATTCTTACTAAAGGTATCTAATCTTATAGAGATATAATTATTATTTATAGCAAATTGCTCTGCAAAATCCATAAATATTTGAGCGAAGCCATTCCCTTGATTGTTTGGATTAATTGCCAGTCTATGGATATATAGGTTATTATCATTTTTAGTAAGCCAATTTATTGGAATATATTCAGAATCCATAAAGGGAGTTAAAACCATGCAGCCTATAATATTTTCATCTGAAATAAGAACATATAATTCATTTCGCTTAATATCATTTTCAAAAGCATTTCTTGAAGGATAGTCTTCATTCCACTGAAGTATCCCTTTCATTATCATATCCTTAGCACAAGCCTTTGTTATTGCTAATATTTTAGGTATTTCTATTTTTTTTGCTAATCGAATCATTTATTCGGTGTATTTTTGCTCGAAATTATTAAATCCGAATTTAATGAAAAATATTCTTGTACCTGTTGGTTCAACAGAAAATGGTATTAACAACTTAAAATATGCTATAAATTTCGCCTCTATAAGTGGGGGAACTGTGTATTTAATAAATGTATATAAAGAGTATGTTAAATTAGGTGGTCTAAAAGAAGTAGATCAATTTGAGCTTGACAAAAGCGGAAAATTGTTAAGTAATATTATGAATAGTGTTAACACTAAAGGTATTAATGTAATAGCAAAACCCATTAAGGGAGATGCTTTTGTTGCTATTAAAAAAATTTCGAAGCAGCTTGATATTGATTTAATTATTGCTTCCCCACAAAGTGTAGAGATTGACGATAAAGTTTATTTAGGAACTATTACTGCTAAACTTGTAAAGCAAACAGAAATTCCATTATTAATTGTGCCAAAAGACTATTTATTTAGAAAATTTGATTCCATTTTAGTTGCATTTAAAAATGGCCATTTTGAAAAAGAAAATGTATTAACACCAATACATGATATGTTGAGGATATTTAAGTCTAAAATTAATCTACTTCAAATAATAACACCAGAGACTACTGAAGAACATTTAAAAATTGATCAAGAATTACTTGACATTAAAAGTACTTTAACAACTACAAAAAACGCAACTACTTTTCAAGGAGTTTTAGAGCATTTCCAATCTCACAACCCAGATATGTTATGTGTTATTAGAAGAAAAAGAGGTTTCTTTAAAAAGTTATGGGAAAAAAATAGCGTGCTAAAACGTGATTTTCATACTAGTATTCCACTATTAATTTTAAGCGGAAACATATAAAAGTATATTTGTTTATTTAATTAATTTGGGGGATTAGCTCAGCTGGCTAGAGCGCTACGCTGGCAGCCTAGAGGTCATCGGTTCGACTCCGATATTCTCCACAATAAAAAAAGCAATTATAACTATATAACTGCTTTTTAATTATTTTATGTTTTGCTGTTTTAAACAGCAGCGTTTACAACTTCATTTTTTCTTCTATAATAAAGTGTTCCATGGTCACTATAACGGTGAATGTCAAAAACTTTTTTCACACCTTCAGTATTATAAAACTGAATTGTTTTTTTGTTTTCAGATTTTTGTCCATTCATCTTAATAGGTTGTTGTTTAGAATTTGTCATGATTTCTAGTTTAATATTAAGTTAATTAATAAATTCGGGTTATTAAAATTAATAATAAAAACGACTATAAGCAACTATATTAGACTAAAAGCGTTATTTTTTAACATATTGACGAAGTTTAGGTTGTTTATACGTATATTAATTAAAATAATTTATTTATTTATAACACTTTAGGTGGGGTTTTTATCTCAAATTTTACTAAATAATAAACCAGCTCAATATCCCTATTAAAATAAACTATGAATAATTAGTGCTAAATTCATATATATAAATATATTTACGCTGTAATTAATAATAAAAAAATCCTTATGGAAATTATAGATAAAGCCTTAGAGTTTGAGACAAGAAAACTTTCTTTTCAGACCACAAGTGATAGAATAGTTGCTTCTAGACAGGTGAAAGCACTTATACTAGGTGTAAATGAAATCTATAAAGAGAATCAAGATCCAGAATTAATGGACCTTATGAAACGGCTAACAGTTATTAAAAAGAAAATAGAAGTTAGATTAAAAGGCCGTTCTCAAAGCTAATTAGCTGCCTATATTTAGAAAATAAATTGACTTTTCTACTACATCTTGTAAATTTTTAGGAAGTTCACTTTCTTTCCAAGGATGTTTGGTTCCAAAAGAATGATCCCCATTTTCAATAATTTCTAATTTACTTTTTGGATTCCATTTATGCATTCGTCTTGCTTCTGCTTCAATCACAGTAGAATCATCACTTCCTTGCAAAATTAAAAATGGTATATTTAATTTTTGAACTGCTAATTTTATGGTTAATCGATTTTCATTGGCTGTAAAATCTTGGAAAAACTGAAAATAATGAGGCATTTTTTGCTTGGTTCTTGAATTTTCAATGTAGGTAATTCCTTTTTCTTTCCAATCGTTAAAATGACTTGAACCAACCTGAAACCTTGCTTTAAAATCGCTTACACCTGCCCAAGTTATCACATTTTTAATCTTAGATTCTTCCGTTGCTTTTATAAGTATGATGCCTGCTCCTCTACTATGAGCTATTAAGGAAATAGCATTTGAATTAAGTTCGTTTTCAAAATTATTTGTAGAGGAAATAAAATTTATCACAGTCTCTAAATCCCCTAATTCTTTACTAAAATTATTTTGTGCAAATGCTTCTAAATCTGGAAAATCTATTGGGTTTTGAACGGTCCCTCCATTGTGAGAAAAATTGAATTTCAAAAAAAAGTATCCTTCTTCGGCAAACCGTTCTGCTACTAAATTCCAAGCTCCCCAATCTTTATAACCTTTATAACCATGACAAAAAATAACAATTGGTTTTGGTGTGTTATTAGCCTTATAAAAAACATCATAAACAATCGTTTTTTCATCTTTTCTATTGAGTAATAGGTTTTTGATTATAATCATATTTAGACTTCTTTTTCTATAAAAGGTATTTCTTTATTGCAAATTTCAAGGATTAATTTCTTTAGCTCTTTTGTATAGTCATTTAGAATTTCAGTATTAATATTGGTCTGTTTAGGTTTTCCTTTTATTGCAAATTTCATAAAACCATTTTTTAATCTTTTAAATGATATAATACCTGCTTCAGCATTTTTAAATGGTTTATTTTTATTAATCATTAATGAATAAGCAAGAACTTGAATTATTTTACTGAATTTATAATCTGAATTTACAAGCTCCCAATTGTGTATTTCTAAATTTGAAGGTTCCACGATTCCTGTTTTGTAATCTATAATTCTAAGTGTTCCGTTAAACTCATCAACCCGATCTACTTTTCCATGAATATTAACTGGAAAATTCAATTCGGGAATTGGTATAGAAACGGAAAGATTACTTTCAATACTAATTATTTTAATTTTATTTCCTTTTTTAATTTCTGTAATTTCAAAATTGATAAAATTTAACACAAAATGCTTAGCAACTTCAAATATGATGAGATTTTTCCCTTTTTTATAGTCTCCTCCTTTAAATGATTTTTGAAATTGTTCTTCAATTTCTAAATCAATTTTAAGCTTCATTTTATTTAAATCCTCTACTAATACTATTTGACCTTCCAAAGGCTTATAAAAAGCCTCTAGGGCATCATGAACGATTGTTCCTAATGTATTTGCAGCAACTGTCTCTTCTACTTTTTCAAATTCTTTTACTCCTAATATTTTTTGATAATAAAAATCTATTGGATTTCGAATATAAGATGTTAAAGCAGATGGAGAAAAACCATTTTTGGCAATTTCTTGAAGCCTCTCCATGACTTCATTTGTTTTTATTACGCTTTTCTTCTGAGCTTCAAAAATTGTAATAATTGGGCTTATTATTTCTTTAGTTTGAAAGTGATTTGGATTTTGATCAATTTCTAATTGTGTTATAAATCTACTTTTTTCTCCTGTACTTAATCCGTCAGAAAAGTTATTATATAATAACGTTATATTTTGTGCTCTGTGCAATAATCTATAAAAATGATAGGTATAAATGGCATCCTTTTCTGTGTAAGTCGGGAGGTTGTATTCTTTTTTTAAATCGTAAGTAATAAATGAATTATTTGATTTTCCGGAAGGCAAAACACCTTCATTAACAGAGATCATTATAATATTTTTAAAATCGAGGACTCTCGTTTCTAAAACACCCATTATTTGCAATCCATTATAAGCATCTCCCTGGTAATCTAATGTTGTAGTTGCTACTATTTCAGTAAATAATTTCTGAACCGTTTTAATGCTATTAAAGTATTCAAATTTGTTATTTAAAGATTCAATTTTAAGGAACGCTGCATAAACTTGGTAAAATGTAACTCGCTCGATAATAGTTGTTTCTGCAGTTTTTAATTGAAGAAGTAATTTCAAGCACAATTTAATAGCAACTGAGCTATTGTCTTTCCGGTCTTTAAAAAGCAATGATACTATTTCAGCATCTTTTGAACTTGATAACTCTAAAAGGACTGGAAATGATACATAAGTTAAATTGTTTTTTGTAATGCGCTCTACTAATTGAGCTGAATCTGGATATAACTTTGAAACTATGGGATGGTTTAAAATAGCAATAACCTCTTTATAATGAAACCTATTATTAGAGGTATCATGTACTATTAATAACTTGCTAAAAAACACACTAATGGGGAATGTTTTTAAAGTAACTCCCATTGTAATATTTATTTTTTTTACATTATTTGGAAGCGATTGCAATAAAGGGTTTAATAAGTTTTCGTCAGCAAGAACTACGGCTGTATTTTTTAATTCTTGATCACTTAATTTTGAAAGTAATTCGCCTACATATTTTACTTGACTAATATTTTTTTGAGCTTCTATAAAACGGAAGTTCTTTTCTGTGTTAAAATTATTTGAAATGAATTTAGCTTGATGTGTTTTATAGTAATTCCATTCAGAAAAATATTTTCTTAAAAAATAAGAAGCACTATGAGATTTGTTTGTGAAAAAATGTTCATCAACATCCCAATACACTTCTGCATTACTATCTTCGAGTAATGCTTGAATTATTGTTTGTTCTGCATTATTCAAAGCATTAAACCCTATAAAAACATGTGGGGTGTCCTTTTTCGTGATTTTATAATGCTCTATGTTTTCAGCAGCTTCTCGATAAACGATTCCTTGGTATCCAACATTGTTCTTTAAAAGAGTTTCTTTTAAAGTTTCATAAAAACTAGACAAACTATTCCAAAATTTTAAATAGTTTTCAATTAATTCTGTTTTTTCGTGTTGTACATACCAATAATTAATATCCTGAATATTACTTAGGTAATTAAAAAATGGTTTTGTTGGGATTAGATAACGATCAATTTCATTAAAATCGTTTAATAATGTATTTGCCCATGTTGCATATACATCAAAGCTATCTTTCTCTTGATTGGGAGAGGTTTTTAAATAAACTTTATAGCTTTCAAAAAGTAATTCAGTACTGTCAATAATTTTTAAACTAGAAACCTCTTCTATAAATTCCTCTATGCTTATAATTTTTGGCGCAAAAATTGTTTTTGGGTTATTGGATTTTAAGTAGTTTAATAAAAATCCACAAGCTCTTTTACTTGGAAGAATAATGGTAAGCTTAGAAATATCTTGGTAATCTTCTTTTATTTTTATAAGTGTTTCTTCTAGAAATGTAATCATCCTATAAAAATAAAAAACGTCCCGATAATATCGGGACGTTTTTAATAAAATATTATATTTATTTTATAATACTAATTTTTGCTTAGGCTAATCTCAACTCTACGATTATTAGCTCTTCCATCTCTAGTGTTATTAGAATCAAGAGGTCTTTCTTCTCCAAATCCTATATATTCTAATCTACTTGAAGCAATACCATTATCAATTAAGTAATCCGTAACTGAGCTTGCTCTACTTTGAGATAATTTTTGGTTTAGTTCATCACTACCAACATTATCCGCATGACCTTCAACTAAGAATCTTGCATTCGGATATTCTTTCATAATACCAATGATATCATTTAATACACTTGCAGATTGTTCTTTTATAGAAGATTTACCTGTGTCGAATAAGATAGTTTTAGCATAAGCATTTAATGCTTTTCTTACTCCTTCAGTTACTTCAGGACAACCATCGTTAGCAACAGTTCCTGGAAGGTCTGGACATAAATCATCTTTATCTGGTACACTATCACTGTCTCTATCTGGCCAAGGACATCCATTGTTAGCTTTAGGACCAGCTACAGTAGGACATTCATCTTCATTATCTGGTACACCATCACCGTCAGTGTCAGGACAACCGTTATATTCAGCTAAACCTGGAGTATTAGGACAAGTATCTAAATGATCAGGGATTCCGTCTCCATCAGTATCAGGACATCCGTTAAATTCTGGTAAACCAGGTGTGTTAGGACATTCATCAGTTCTGTCTTCAATTCCATCACCATCACTATCAGGACAACCATTAAATTCTGGTAAACCAGCAGTTTCAGGACATTCATCCTCGTAATCGTATACTCCGTCACCATCAGTATCTTTTCCACCAAATTTAAACTTTATACCAGCAGTATGTTGGAAGTGTGTTGCACCGTAATTATCTTCAAATGCATGCTTATAAGTTGATTGGAATGTTAATGCTAAGTTTTCAGCAACCCAAAAATCAACACCTAATAATGCATTAGCGGTTCCAAAACCAATATTATCAATCCAAGTATAACCACCACCTATACCAAGGTAAGGAGCAAACCAACTGTCATTTAATAATTCTCTAAAACTATATTTGATTTCTCCATCTACACCAATGTAAGCTAAATTATCAGCTGCAGAATCACCTACTTTTGTGATTTTGTTAAAAGATCCACCTGCAACAAAAGTAAATCCGCTACCGATATATCTTCCAATTTTAACTTCAGAAATTGTTGGAACCATATTCCAATGATCATTTGCATTAAAGTATTCTGTAAAAATACCTCCTTTAGTTACAGCAGGAAATTTTCCATCGTCTGTGTTTTCAATTGGGAAAAAATCTACTGCGTTTACACCAAGTTCAATAGACCAAGGATTGTTTTTATCCTGTGCATTAGTTACGCCCACTCCTACTATAAAGAGTACAGCTACTAATAAAATTTTTAGATGTTTCATATTCGATTGTTTAATTTTTAAGTGTTATTATTGGCAAAAGTAAGTTGTTAAAATTTATTAACAAAAATAAATCTATTAAATTTTTAAGATAATGCTTGTTTTTATTGCTGAAATAAAGCTTTTCTTCGTTAAATTACGTTTAATTTTTGACCAATTTTAACAAATGCAGCTATTGCTTTATCTAAATGCTCTTTTGTATGGGCTGCAGACAATTGTACTCTAATTCTTGCCTTGTCTCTTGGTACTACGGGAAAAAAGAAGCCAATTACATAGATTCCTTCTTCTAATAATAGGTTAGCCATAGTTTGTGAAAGCTTTGCATCATAAAGCATTACAGGAACAATTGCAGAATCTCCATCAACAATATCAAAACCTGCTTTTTTCATGCTTTTTTTAAAGTAATTAGTGTTTTCTTCCAGTTTATCTCTTAAGGTGGTGTCATTTGATAGCATTTCAAATACCTTAATAGATGCACCTACAATTGCAGGAGCTAAAGAGTTTGAAAACAAATAAGGTCTTGAACGTTGTCTTAATATTTCAATTATTTCTTTTTTTCCAGTAGTATATCCACCCATAGCACCTCCTAAAGCTTTACCTAAAGTGCCTGTTATAATATCAATTCTATTTAAAACGCCTTTTTCTTCAAGAGTTCCTCTACCTGTTTTTCCTATAAATCCTGTTGCATGACATTCATCAATCATTACTAATGCGTCATATTTATCTGCTAGATCACAAATTGTATCTAATGACGCAACAGTTCCATCCATAGAAAAAACACCATCTGTAACTATTATTTTAAATCGCGCGCCATTTTCGTTAGCGGCTATTAATTGATTTTCTAAATCTGCCATATCACTATTGTTATAACGATATCTTGCTGCTTTACATAATCTAACTCCGTCTATTATAGAGGCATGATTTAAAGAATCTGATATAATAGCATCTTCTTTTGTTAATAAAGGTTCGAAAACTCCTCCGTTTGCATCAAAAGCGGCAGCATATAAAATAGTGTCTTCTGTTTGGTAAAAATCTGCTATTTTTTGTTCTAATTCTTTGTGAATATCCTGAGTTCCACAAATAAACCGCACCGAAGACATTCCAAATCCATGGGAATCCATAGCATCTTTTGCTGCTTGAATAACTTCTGGATTATCTGAAAGTCCTAAATAATTGTTGGAGCAAAAATTAATCACTTCTTCACCTGTAGAAATATTAATAACTGCACCTTGTGGTGAAGTAATTATTCTTTCTGTTTTATAAAGACCGTTGTCTTTTATTTCTTGAATTTCTTTTGAAAGATGTTCTTTAATATTACCGTACATAATTTTTATTTTGAGACACCAAAATTAAACTTTTTTTAGTGTAATTCCTTCTGTTGAACAATAGATTACTATTTTTTCTGAAATAGGATACCCCATTTCTATTAAAGCCGATCCATAACTATTTATCTGACTCTCATGCTTATGATGATATACTCCAGTCTTATAATCTATTACAGTTATAGAACCAGATTTATTTATGTTTAAACGATCTGGAATTAAAACATTACCTTTAGTCGTTATTATTTTTCTTTCCACTTGCACTTTATCTGTAGTATTGAAAAAACAATTTAATTCTTTATGGTTTACGATTCCATTTAATATATTTTTCAAATAATTCTTTTCTTCTGAAATTAAATCAAGATGATTTTTTATTTCTTCTAAAACAATTGGCAAATCTTTTTCATAAATAATATTTTCCATAAACTCGTGTACTAAAGTACCTGAATCTATTGCCTTTTCTGCATCTGAACCCCAGATAAAAGCGTTTTTTGTTACAATATTTAAATCATGTTCTTCGGGAGGTGTTGATATATATATAGGTGAATTGGTTTTTTGTTGAGATACCTTTTGTTTTGAATTGGTTTTTTGTGACTCTCCAAATTCATAAACCATCTTCTCGTCATCCCAACTATTGTTGTGTTTTAAAAACTCTCCAAAAAACTGATTGTAGGTTTTTATTTCGTTATTATTAATTGCTGTTGGTTTATTTGCAAAAACATATAATTGAACTTCAGCCCTTGTTAAAGTAACATACAATAAATTTAGATTGTCAAGTTCTAGGGTATTCCGTCTTTTTTGATAAATTTCTTTTCCAACTTCATCGTATTCTTGAACGTTATTATTAAAATTTACAAGAGATTCTTTAAATTCAAACTCTTCTTCATTTAATGGGTACCATGATTTAGGTTCAATCTCGTTATAAATAGCAAGGTCTGCATACGGAAATATAACCACAGGAAACTCCAACCCTTTTGCTCTATGTATCGTCATTAATTGTACTCCATTAATTTCTTCACTAATTGGAATACTAGTTTTTTCTTTTTGAGCCTCCCATTCTTCTAGAAACGCGAGTTTATTGGAATTTGGTTTTATACTAAAGTCAAAAACCAGGTCCATTAATCCAAATAAATAGCCGTCTGCATTTTGTGATAATTTAAATTTTCTGATAACATATTCAAAACTTTCATAAAGAGGTTTTAATTGCATCTCTTCAAAATTGAAATCTAATTCGGATTTTAAATAATTTAAAAAATATTCTTTATTTTTTAATGATTTGAAATATGTATGCTTTTCTTCAGAAATTAATAAATGATCGTATAAAAATTCTAAAAAGTTAATTTTTATTTCTTCATTATTTAAATATAAACTTAACGTTAAGCAGTTAATTAAAAAAAGTACGATAGGTGAATGTTGCAATAATAGTGTTTCTGAAGACACTACAGTTATTCCTTTTTCTTGAAGAAAACTTCCTAGTAAAATACCATCTGCTTTTTTACGAGTAAGAATACAAATATCCTTTTCTTGAAAATCCTCTTCTAATAAATTTAGGATGGATTTATATACTTTATCTGAATAAAGTTTATTTGATTCTTCCTTGTTTTTAAAATCCAAAAATTCAAGTTTTACATACCCTTCTTTTTTGTTAGTGGAATTTTGTTGATTTCCTAAAACATATAGGTTTTTGTGATGAGCATCTCCAAAATAATTTGCAGTAAAAGTGAAGAACTCATTATTAAAATCAATAATTTCCTTACATGATCTGTAATTGGTTGGTAAATGAAGAACTTCTTTTTCTATTTGAAATGGATTTTCGGCATTGCAAAGTTCAATAAACTGTTCTGGTAAACCACCTCGCCAACGATAAATCGATTGTTTAGCATCACCTACCAACAATAAACTTCCCTGACTGCCATCTTTAAATTGCTGAGAGATTGCATTCTCTATTAACGGAATCATATTTTGCCATTGTAATTCAGAGGTGTCCTGAAACTCATCAATAAAAAAATGTCGATATCGCTCCCCCAATCGCTCATAAATAAAAGGAGTGGGTTGGTTTTTAATCTCGCTATTAATAAGTTGATTAAATTCTGAAATAGGCAAGATATTTTGCTCTTCTTTTAGAGCTTCGATTTCTTGACTCACTAAATTTATAACTGAAAGAGGGTTGATGTTTGTCAGTAAAGATTTCACAAATAATTCCTTGTATGCTAATATTTTAGTTTCATTAAAATTTAGAATAAAAAGAGGCTCTAATTGATCTATCACTATAGCAAGTTCAGGAGTGTCCTTTTTAACTCTACCCGGATATAATGGCTTTTCTCCCATGGTTTCTTGCCATTTCGTTTTAAAATTTAAATCAAATTTACCTTCCGTTAAATTTTGAAAATGTTTTGGCAAATAACTACCACTGAAATCAGTAAATTCTAATCCTGCTTCTTCAATTAATTGGATTGTATTATTGGCAATCTTAATAATATCAATTTCAAAAGCTCTTCTTTTAGTTTTTAACTGTTTATTAAATTTAATAAAGTCTTCAATTGACTTCCCTTTTAGTATTTTAATTGAATCTCTATCGTTTTCATTAAATAAAAGCTTTGATGTTTTAACTATGTCTTTTGAAACATCCCACGATTTATCATCATCTATTTTCTCTAGAGAATAATCAATTATTGTTTTAGTAATTGTTTTATTTTCTCCAGCTTTGGATATTAATAAGTCTACAGCTTCCAACAATAACTTATTAATATCTAAGCTTACTTCAAAATTTCCTGAAAGTTTTAAATCTCTTGCAAAAGTTCTAATTAATCGATGGTTAAAACTGTCAATGGTTTCCACACTAAAACTTGAGTAGTTATGCAATAAATGAGTTAATATTTTTTTAGATTTAAATTGAATGTTTTCTAAAGTCAAGCCTGTTTCTTCAACAATCTGATTGATCATATCTGTTGGATGAATTAGTATGGTTTTTTCAGAAAAAGAAATAAGATTAGAAACGATTCGCTCCTTCATTTCCTTTACAGCTTTGTTGGTAAAAGTGATGGCTAGTATATTTTTATAATAACCTTCTTGGTTTGATTTTAGAATAATTTTTAAATATTCTTTAACCAATGTAAAGGTTTTACCACTTCCTGCAGCAGCATCATAGATAACAAATGGAGTTCTAGTATTCAATAAAAAGCTTTTCGTAAAGATAATTAATTTGCTCATTTTAGCACACATATTAGATTAATCTATGATACTATAAGAATGAAGTAATTACGTTTTATGGATTAACCTTATTATTGCGTATTTTTGGGAAAAGAACTATATTAATTAAAAATATATATAATTATGTCATTTACATTACCAGAATTACCTTACGGGTTTGATGCATTAGAACCAAATATTGATGCAAGAACGATGGAAATACACCACGGAAAACACCACCAAGGTTATACCAACAACCTTAATGGAGCTATTAAAGGAACTGATTTAGAAGGGAAAACAATTGAAGCTATTTTAGGAAACTTAGATATGAATAATGGTGCTGTTAGAAATAATGGCGGTGGATTTTATAATCATAGTTTGTTTTGGAAAGTAATGTCACCAAATGGAGGCGGCGAGCCAACCGGAGAAATTTCGGATGCAATCAATGATTCCTTTGGAAGTTTTGAAGCATTTAAAGATTCTTTTTCAGCTGCTGCTAAAACACGTTTTGGCTCAGGTTGGGCTTGGCTATGTGTAAACAAGGGAGGGAAACTAGAAGTTTGCTCTACTCCAAATCAAGACAATCCATTAATGCCAGGTGCTGGTTGTACTGGAACTCCAGTTTTAGGGCTTGATGTTTGGGAACACGCTTATTATTTAAATTATCAAAACAGAAGGCCTGATTATGTAAATGCTTTTTTTAATGTAATTAATTGGGACGAAGTTTCTTCTCGATATGCAGCAAACAAATAAAACATAATTTATAAGTTAAAAAACCTCGCTTATAGTGGGGTTTTTTTATGCCTTATTATTTTTTATTATAGTTTATTCCATTAAGAGAGATTTTAAAGAATTCAGGAAACGGCTCACAAGTTCACCACCTAATTTTAAATTTGGCGCATAAAAAAAGGTAAACAAGTGTTTACCTTTTTTTGCCCCAAATCTACCATGAACTTAACCTACTTATGCTATGGTATATTCAAATATATGTGATAATAAATTTAGAACAATACACTTTTAGACCAAGAGCTAGAATATTCGTTAAAAAACCTATTTCGCTAGTGTTTTATGATAATTAAAGCAATAATTAAGTCAAAATATAGGAATTATTGTACTTATTGACAATAATATCCTTGGGCTTATTGAATAAAAAAAGGTAAAAACTTCTTCATAAAATTTAGAAAACGGCTCGTAACAAAATTTTAATTTAATCGTTTGCTAGCCACCCTAAAAATTTATTACCTAAAAAAGGCAGGCAAGTATTTCATTATTAAAATTGTAGCTCACAAGTTCGCCACCTAATTTTAAATTTTGCGCATAAAAAAAGGTAAACAAGTGTTCACCTTTTTTTGCCCCAAATCTACCATGAACTTAACCTACTTATGCTATGGTATACTCAAATATATATTTTATT
>CAJXEB010000006.1 GCA_913052585.1 uncultured Flavobacteriaceae bacterium
AAAATCACCACCTCTAATACCTCCAATGGATAACACTGCTATAATTATAATTGCTAAAGTAGAAGTTGAATAATAATATTTTGGACTTATAAAGTTACTGGAAGCTACTACCTTATATTTTTTATAAAGATAAATCCATAAATACGCGGCAAGGACAAATAACAATAACACGTGCCAATAGGTAAATAGAAACCTAAATAACATTCCTGAAACATTGGATTCATCTTTCAAAACATCTAAAACGGTAATGGTAGTTCTGCTATAATTGTATTTATAGTAGATGAAATCAACAAAATTTAATGAATAAGCAATTAGGTTGGTGATGAAATAAGTATACAACAGCATTTTTTGATACTTAATTGATGCTGTAAACCTTATCGGAATTATGGAAAGCAATATAAAAAGGGAGTTTACATATAAGATCGCAGTGGTATCAAATGCCAAACCGTAATAATACAATCTAAAAAATTCTGAAATGGAATCAACACCTAAAAGCGAAAAATTATAAAAAAGAAAAAGCGCTCTAGCAACAAAATAGAATACATAAACTAATAATATTCTATAAAGTAAAACTTTGTATTCCCGCACTCTAAAAATAGTATTCATTAAATCAGTTTTAATCTAGAATTATTTGAATTTATTTCAAAAAAAATAACTTTACAAAATAACATCTTTTTTATGTTATTTAATAAAATTAATAATTTAAAAAAACCAGTATAATTTTATAGTAAATCTTCTTTATATATTTTGTTTTTAAATTTTAATATTACTTAATAATTACATTGCTAAATGAAGCGTTAATATTAATTGACTTTTCATTTGTATTAGTATAATTATAACCTTTCTGAATGATTAAATCTCCAACAACAGATTTATTCAACTTTAAATTAGAAGATACCGGAATTTTCAACTTTGTTTTTTTTCCGTTATAATAAAATGAATGAGCCGTTTTAGGTAAATTTAAAATAGCGTCTGAATTTTCTAAAACAATATGCAAATCTGAAAAATTATTAGAAACTGAATTTATTTGTAAGTTTCCTATAGATCCAGAAACAATAGCTATTTTGTTAATCGTTCCAATGAGTACATCGCTAGAAATCGCTTGGAGATTAATTTTTTCAACATTTTTAATACTACAATCCTCCACATAATTTACATTTATGGAGCCATCAATCCAATTCTCAACAGAAACAGGTGCATAAGCAGCATTGATGAAGGTTTCACCCCCATCAATACTATTTGCAGTAAAAGTTGAATAATTCAATGTTGCTTTTATATTATAAGCATTTGCCATTTTTAACTCACCATGCCGAACATTAACTTCCGTTTTAGTGTTTTTAGGCATTTTTATAATGATTGTCTTTTTAACGTTTTTAAGTTTATGATGATTACGACTTGCTGCTTCGTAATCTTCCCCTATTTTCTCAGCCATAATTTCTATTTCTCTTGCTTGTTTTTCAAATTCCTCAGAGTTTTTTTCGAATTGTTTTGCGAAATTTTCTCCCCATTCTTCCATATCTTCTCCAAACTTCTCACCCCATACTTCCATTTTAGCTTCCCACTCTGGACCATGTTTTTCTTCCCATTCCTTACCAAATTTTTCTCCCCAAGCTTCTATTTTCGCTTCAAATTCAGGTCCAAAATTATCTTCCATTTGCTTTTCAAATTTCTTCATGTATTCCTCTTCATTTTCTTGATATGCTTCATAATCAAAGTTGATGTTTCCCACACCTTTAATTAATTTATCAGACATCACAGACATCTCAGGCATCTCAGGAATCTTAGGCAACTCAGGAATCTCAGGAATAATTATAGTTTCCAATAAAGGGCCTAAAAATTCCATATTAAATTGCATTTCGTCAGAATTATAATCGTAATTATAATGACTCATATCTCCGTGAGCGTTGGAAGTTACTACAACCTTTTTACTATTTCCTAGAACATTAAATTTCCAAACATCAAATAATTCCTTTTTTTCTGATTCCGATAAGGTATCATCGTCAATAAATGCTACTACTTCCACTTTGTTTTTATTCCACGTTTCAAAGACTACATTGGTATAAGAAGTATTAACTTCCACCACCATATCTTTTGATGCGTTAAAAGATTCAACATATTTTGTTTGACCGTAAAATATACTCGTAGTCAATAATAAAACTATTACTAAGCTGTTTTTAAATATTATTACTTGTTTCATGTGTTTTAATTTTTAAAAAAAATCGGTCACCTGCTGTACGCTATTAGTCATTTTATTTAAATGATAGCATTAAAGCACGCTCGGTTCATTTTCTTGTGTTTTAAATTCGTTTATTTTGCTTTTAAGTTTGAACAGCAATTCCAAACGTAATTTTAAATTATCAATTAATGCAGTGATAGTTTCTTCTGTAGGCCCTACTTTATTTAGCTCAAGGCTAAGATTTTTATATTCTTTATCTAAGGCACTTAATTGCTTCATATAACCTTTGACTAATTCTTTATTTTTATTATCAATTTTTAAAGAAGCAAGCTGAACATTGATTCCTGCTAAATAGTATTCTTCTATTTTTTTTAAATCTGGCGATAAATCTCCTAAAGAAATTTGATTCGGTTTTGGTTTTGGTTTTTCAGTTGTATTTACAATAGGATTGCTAGTGTTATTTATAGTATTCCCTGTAAAGTCTAATGAATATTGGTATCCGAAAATTGATACACTAATCAAAACCAATGCAATAGCTGCCACCTTAAACCAAGGAAAAGAATTCTTTTCTATGGGCATTTTTTTATTTAGCATTGCTTCAAAACGTTTCTCATGTCCTTTTGAAAGCAGTACTTTCTCTGGGTTTTCTCCCTTCAATAATTCTCTAAAATCCTGTGCCATATTGCAAATGTTTTAAGGTTTTTTTTAATATTGTTTTCCCACGATGTAAATTAGTTCTAGAAGCATTTTCAGAAATACAAAGCACCTCTGAGATCTCTTGATGATCATAACCTTCCAATAAAAATAATTGTACTACTACTTGATAGTTTTCTGGTAAATCTTTAATTGCTGATAAAATTTCGGTTACCGTAGTTTCATCACTTACTTCCCAGTCATAATCATCTTGAACTATTTCAAAAACAGAATCATCAATCAATTCTGTTTCTAATTTTTTACTTTTAATTGTGTCTAAACATCTATTTATTACTATTCTTTTTAACCAAGCTCCAAAGGTGACGTCCCCTTTAAACTGATCCAATTTACTAAAAGCCTTTACAAAAGCTTCTTGCATTGCATCTTCTGCTGCGTGCTTGTCTTTTAAATAACGCTGTGCTACGATAAACATACCATCACAGTATTGACTGTATAATGTCATTTGTGCCTTCCTACTATTATTTTTGCATTGTTCAACGAGTAATTTATCCGACAATTTTGATGGTTTTTTAGTTGCTGTTCAGTTTAAAGACGACATAAAAATACTATTGTTGCAGAATTCAATATTTTTATTTCAGTATCTTTAACACTTCTAAATATAAAGCTATGAGTAAGTTTAAAAAAAGATTTTTCTGGATATTTGGTATCTTATTAGTAATCATACTGCTTTTTAGATTTGTAATAGGGCCCGTTATGAAAACACAAACCAAAAAACATAGCCCCGAACAGCATATAACCCATCATCAAGGAGATCTTGAACTAAATGTATTTTATTGCAGTCCAAGTAAAAAAGAGCGTGTTATTTTTGGTGAATTGATTCCATACGGCGAAGTTTGGCGAACGGGTGCAAACGAAGCATCTACTTTCACTACCAATAAAGATCTTATAATAGATGGAAAAGAACTTCCAACAGGTACCTATAGTTTATGGACTATTCCTGGTGAAGATTCATGGCAAGTTATTTTTAATACTGAAATGTATGAATGGGGAGTTAAATATACAGATCAAACCGCATCTCGAGATCCAGAAACTGATGCTTTACTGGTAACAGTTTCGGTTTCAAAAAGTTTAACGGTTACCGAAAGCTTTACCATTTCATTTTCTGAAACTGAAGCAGGTACTTTAATGATGTTAGCCTGGGATGCTACTGTAGTACCAGTTTTATTACAAGAAAAATAAAATGAAAAAAAAAGAGGCTAATAAATCCGCTTTAATTGAAAAAGAAGGAGTGCCACAACCTAAATCCATAAGTGTAAAGGTTGCTACTACCCTTAAAAAAAGACGTATAAAGGTTCCTGCTACAAAAGAATTAATAAAAGGAATATTAAATAAAGATAAAACTGCTTTAAGTCGTGCTATCACACTAGTAGAAAGCACTACCCAAAAGCATCAAAATCAAGCAAGAAAAATAATTGAAGCCTGCTTACCTCATGCAAACAATTCTATACGAATAGGGATTACCGGAGTTCCAGGTGTTGGAAAAAGTACTTTTATAGAACAGTTTGGAAAACTTCTTGCTCAAAAAAACTATAAAGTAGCAGTATTGGCTGTAGACCCTAGTAGCTCCATTAGTGGAGGAAGTATATTAGGAGACAAAACACGTATGGAAGATTTAGTAAGAGAGCCCAATGCTTTTATACGCCCTTCCGCATCAAGAGATTCATTAGGTGGTGTTGCAAGAAATACTAGAGAAGCCATTATTTTATGTGAGGCTGCTGGTTATAATGTGATTCTAATTGAAACAGTGGGCGTTGGACAAAGTGAAACTGTTGTACATTCAATGACCGATTTCTTTTTATTATTAAAACTAGCTGGTGCTGGAGATGAATTACAAGGTATTAAAAGAGGTATTATTGAAATGGCTGATTGCATTGTTATAAATAAAGCTGATGGAAATAATATAACTGCAGCAAAACTAGCTAAAACCGAATTTAACAGAGCGCTTCATTTGTATCCAGATAAAGGAAATGACTGGACTCCAAAAACACTAACTTGCAGTGCTATTAACAATGAAGGGGTATCTGAAATTTGGGAGCTAATTCAAAAGTATAATTCCATCACTAAGGAAAATGGATATTTTCAGCAAAAAAGAAACGAACAAAATAAATATTGGTTGCTTCAAACAATTGAAAGCGCTTTAAAAAGTAACTTTTACAATCACCCAAGAATTAAAGAAGAATTAAAAAAACAGTTAATTTTAATTAGTGAGAATAAAGTAACTCCTTTTGAAGCTGCTAATTATTTATTAAATATAGATGACTAAAGAATGTCTGAGTTTACCATTATAGTTCCTGTTTACAATGAAGAATTAAACTTAGAACGAGTTGAGAAGGAATTGGTTTCTTATTTGAAAATTGCTAAAAAAGAAACTTCAATTCTATTTATAAACGATGGATCTACCGATGCTAGTCAGCAATTAATTGAAGGTATTTGTTCTAGAAATGAAAACTTCAATTTTATAAATTTCAAAGAAAACAAAGGGTTAAGCGCTGCATTAAAAGCTGGTTTTGATTATGTAGAAACTCCTTTACTAGGATATATAGATTCCGACCTACAAACTTCTCCAAAAGATTTTAATATTCTCTTAAGCCAAATAGACAAATACGATTTGGTTACTGGTATTCGTACCCAAAGAAAAGATTCATTTATTAAGAGTTTTTCTTCTAAAGTATCTAATAATATCAGAAATGCTTTCACACATGACGGCATGGAAGATACCTGTTGTCCTTTAAAAGTTATTAAAACGGAATATGCAAAAAAAATCCCTATGTTTAAAGGCTTACACCGGTTTTTACCTGCGATGATTTTATTGCAAAAAGGTACTGTTTTACAAGTACCTGTTCAACATTTCCCAAGAATTGCAGGAGAAACAAAGTTTGGAATTAGAAATCGTTTATTCGCATCCATCACAGATTGTTTTGCGTATTTATGGATGAAAAAGAAATATATAAACTATGAAGTAATCAAAAAAGGGTGAACGATTACCTTATATATTCCATTGGCTTAATAGCACAAATCTTTTTTTCAATTAGACTATTAGTGCAATGGATTTCTTCAGAAAAAGAAAAAAAAGTGGTCGCTCCTACTTTATTTTGGAGCTTAAGTTTAATCGCTTCTTTTCTTCTTTTTATTTACGGATATTTTAGAAATGATTTTGCAATTATGCTAGGTCAATTTATAACGTATTATATCTATATTAGAAATTTACAATTACAACATCAATGGAAAAAACTACCAAAAGGGATTCGGATCTTTTTTATTTATTTTCCTATTTCCGTATTGTTATTTACTTTCCTGAAAGGAGAATACGATATCACACAACTTTTTAAAAAAGATTACATTTCTAGTTGGTTATTGGTTTTAGGAATTGTTTCACAACTAGTATTTACATTCCGATTTATATACCAGTGGGTTTTGTCAGTAAGAATTAAAACTTCAGAACTTCCATCTGGATTTTGGATTATAAGTTTATTGGGAGCAATGTTAATTCTAATATATGCGATTTTCAGAAAAGACCCTATTTTGTTTATTGGCCAAGTTTTTGGGCTGGTAATTTATATTAGAAATCTAATGATCCTGAAAAGACAATAATTAAAGCTTTTTCTGAGCGATTAATTGTAGTTTGTAAAATCCCCACCCGATTATGCTTCCAAAGAAAAACCCGGTAAGCACATCTAAAGGATAATGAACGCCTACATAAATTCTGCTATAGCCCACTAAAAATGCCCAAAACAATAAGATAAAAGGTAAATAATAATACTTGTGACGCAACAATAAACCTAAATAAACTGCTATTCCCATAGAGTTGATCGCATGTCCAGAAAAATAACTAAAAACGCCTCTTTTTTCAACCACCATTCTCATTAATCCATCTAAATCTTGATTAGCCCAAGGACGCATTCTCTGAAAACCATTTTTAAATAAATTAGCCAATTGATCTGAAGTGGTAATCATTAAAGCAGCACCAACTAAAACAATTAATGTTCCTTTTAATCCATAATTTTTATAAATTAAATATAAAAGAAATGCATATAAAGGAATAAATGTCAGCTTGTTAGTAATAACCCTCCACAGATTATCCCAAGGTTCACTTCCTAGATTATTAAGGAAAAGAAAAAGATCAGTATCATATTTTATTAATTCCTCAATCATTTTCGTATTGCGCTACTTCGCTATCGTAAAACTTACTAGCTTCTTCGATGGCTATTTCGGTTTCTTCCTCTAACTCCTTTTGATCTTCTTTATCAAATTCCTCTAACCATTCTACCTCATCATTTTGAAGATTGATGATAAAACGAGGAAATTCTGTATGTATCACAAAAATAGCTTCAGGAAATTCGGTGTTATCGCCTAATATAAATTTTGGGAGTGTCATGATTGCTGATTTAATTTAAGCACAAATCTACAAATTAAATATTGAGCTAAAACATAAGTTATCATGATTAATAATGGATAAAATGATTGCTTTTTATAAAATAAATTTAATGCTAATATTGTATCTGAAGTAATGAAGACAAGAACTCCTAACACTAAAAGCAGTGAAGTTTTTGTTTTGGTTTGCAGGTATAGAATTAATGAAACAATTCCAAAAAATGAAATAGTCATTGCATAAACGAATACAGGAATTTTCATGGAACCCAATCCAGCATATAAAACATTTATTAATACTATAAATAACATTAGGAATGGAATACTCGCAATTATAACCTCTTTTGGTTTGGTATGTCGAATCATTTTAAGCACCATAATTATATAAAACACATGGGCAATTAAAAAAAATAACAATCCAAAAATAAAATATGTCTCTCCAGTTCCTAACAATAAAACATCTCCCAGAAAACTAAAAAAGAGTCCTAACGCAAAATGTATATTGATCTTTTTGGTATTTGAATAATAGTACCAAAACAAAGTGATCATCAACATGGGTTTGGCAAAATTTATCATCATTTGTTTTTCTAAATAGATCCCAAAAAAATCTACTAAGCAAAATATAATAAAAGCTATTAATGGAATAATTTTATTCATTTTGTAATGAAGAGTTTTGTGCGATTAATTTATTGGAAAGGTAATTAAATCGAATAAACAATAATATTCCAGAAGCGGTTAAGCCTGCTAATAATCCAATCCAAATTCCAGCACTTTTATAATCTGTATATAAACTTAAGTAATAGGAAATAGGAAAACCAATAACCCAATACGAAATAAAAGTCATAATCGTTGGTATTTTAACGTCTTGCATTCCTCTTAAAGCTCCTAGAGCAACCACTTGTATGGTATCTGTAATTTGAAAAACGGCAGCGATCAACAATAATTTAGAGGCGATGGTAATAACTTCATAATTATCAACCATTTTTGTTGGGTCATTTAAATCTAAATAAATTTTTGGAAGCATTCCGCTAAAAAGAAAAAATAAAATTGCAAAAACGACACCCAATAAAGTAGCAATCATAAAAATTGAAAAAGCAATTCTTCGCAATTCAATATACCGTTTTAATCCTTTTTGATTTCCAACTCTTATCATTGCAGTTACACTTAATCCCATAGCAACCATAAAAGTCATTGAGGACAGATTTAAAGCAATTTGATTAGCAGCTTGAGGGTTTTTACCCAAAATTCCTGAAAGCCAGATAGCAGCGGTAAAAATAGCAACCTCAAAAAACATTTGCATCGCAGAAGGAAAACCTAAGCTATACAGTTTTTTAATCATTTTTTTAGAAAGTGTGAAAATCTTAATATTTAAAACAAATGCTCTTGATTTATGATGTTGGGATAATAAATACCATAAGTAAATAACCATGACAACCCTCGCAACCAGGGTGCCAATTGCAGCTCCTACAATTCCCATTTCTGGGAATCCAAATTTTCCAAATATGAATAAATAATTTAATACTATGTTGATTACATTCCCAATTAAAGTAGCATACATAGGGTATTTGGTCATCGACATTCCATCACTAAATTGCTTGAATGCCTGAAAAATAACTAATGGAATCAAGGATACTGCTACTAAATTTAAATAAGGTATTGCTAATTCAACTACTTCGGGAGGTTGTTTCATTAAATGCAGAATTGGTTCTGCTAAAAACACACCTAAAAACAAAAGGATACTTATCACGCTACATAGAAAAAGGCCGTGTTTAAAAGTAGATTTTCCAACCTCAAAGTTTCCTTCCCCATCAGCTTCAGCGATTAAGGGTGTTATTGCCGTAGAAAAACCGATACCTAAAGACATAGCAATAAACATAAAACTATTTGCAAGGGATACTGCTGCAAGCTCTGCCGTACCTATTTGACCAACCATAATATTGTCTACAAACGCAACCATGGTATGGCCTAACATTCCTAAGATTACAGGGTATGATAGTTTTAAATTGTATTTAAATTCTTTTGTATAATCGGTTAATATCAATTAATTATATTTTGAGGGCTAAGGTAAAAAACACATTTAATAAAAAACAAAATGTTTGCTATTTTTAGAAAATAAAATCATGTAATGAATTACGACGTTACTACTATAGAAGAATATATTGCTCAATTATCTGAAGAACGAATTAATCCATTTAATAAATTAAACAAATAATTTTAGAAAATTTACCTGAAGGTTTTGAAGAAGGATTGGGTTATAGTATGCCTGCATATTATGTGCTTTTTACCATATGGGAATTTATAGCGATCTAAAATTATTAAATTGGTTCACTAAAGAATACCCTAAATACAAAAAAAATAGATATGGGTAAAAGTTGTATTCGGTTTAAAATAACGGATCAGATTCCTTATGATTTATTAGGTGAATTAGTTTCAAAAATAACGTCTTAAAAATGGACTAACATTTATGAACAGAACATAAAAAAATAGAGGGTTTAAACTTTTAAAGCATATTCTTAACAAAACATTTTTTTTATAATGAAACAAAAAATTAAGAATATTTTAATTAAATATTAAAACTAAATTATTGATTGCTTAGTTTAATTAAAGAATCTAATTATAGCAACCCTAATTACATTATTGTTTTTTTTGAATCTATTTTAAATAAAAATAAAATAAATATATGATTGGTTAATACCTATCATAATTAACAATACCGGAGAATAGTTACTTAGATTTTACGCGCTTAATGAAGCTATATATTGGGAAGGTGTTTGAGAAAGTATCTTTTTAAAAGATTTATTAAAAGTTACCTTATTATTAAAACCTACCTCATAAGCAATATCAATAATATTCATGTTTTTATGAATATCATTTTTAATAATTGATAATGCTTCTTCTATTCTGTATTTATTAATTAATTCGAAAAAGTTTAAATCGAAATGTTCATTAATGACTTGAGAAGTATTATGCCTATTTGTATCTAATTTTAAAGATAATATTTCTAGGCTAATATTATTTTGTCTATAAATCCTATCCTCTTCTAAAAGGTAAATTAATTTTTCTTTTAGATCTTTTGAAAAACTAAAAGTTAATCCAGATTTATTATACTTATTCTTAATTTCTTCAAAAAACCCTTGAGCGAATAATGTAGGCGATAAATAAGCCATAGATCCAACATACAAAACCATTAAAGCCATTGCAATAATTTGTAAATGAAATAAAAATTCAATTCTAGGAATACTATCAGAAGAAACGATAACACCATAAACACAATAAAAAACAACATATGAAGAAACTAAATATGCAATGCCTTTTAACCAATTGTACTTTTCTATTGAAATTTTATTATCATTTTTTACTTGTAATAAATAAATCTTCATTACTAAAATCGCATATATCAATAAGGATGAAAATTTGAATATGATTGTAAAATCATGGATTTTATCTAAAGACAAAGAGCTAACATCCAGCATGATTTTTAGTTTTTCTTCAGCTGAAATAAAATAATAAGGATAAACATTATAAATTATAATAGCCGTTGGAATAATATGTAATAAATCAATTTTTCTAAAAGAATAATTAAGTGCAATTTTTTTGTAATAAAAATAAATTAAGGGTCCATATAGTAATGAAAATGAAATAGATAATAAATAGGTATGTGGATAGCTATATCTAAGGTTTGTTAAAAAGAAAAATAAATCTAAAATAAAAATAGAGTGCATTAACACAAATAAACTTATTAGTAACGTAGAAGTATTATTGTTCTTGTTTTTTAAATTTAAAATTGCGAATATAAAAAACCCTATTAATGAGGTAAATAAATAGAATAAGTTTATTAAACTAAAGTTCACTTTATACTTTGATTGCAATTCTTTAAACTCTTGAAAATCTGCAATTTTTTCAAAAAAATCGTTATTTACAAAGCCTACATGAAATGAAGATTTTATGAATTTTTCAATAAATATAGAAGCATTTTTCACATCTCCTTTTTGTGCATAGTCAATTGCTTTCGATCTAAAAGTTTGGACAGAATCATTTGAAAAAGATATTTGAGAAATATCTTTATTTATTGCAGCTGTATAAATTGACAACTCTTCATTATCAAATGAATGAAAATTACCTAAGTTGCTATCATTAAATTCTAGTAAACTTTCTTCGGCAAAAACATTGCTGAAATTTGAATTAAATACTAGAATCACTACAATAATAACAAACCTAAGTTCTATCAATATTTTAACTAGTGATCTCAATCTATTGTTAAATTTTAATAAATATACAATCCGATTGCCAATAAAAAAAGAAAACTGTGTGTCCCGATAAAAGTTTACCTCTGTATTTATGAAAGGCTTGCTTTGAAAAAAAGGCTTGTAAATTGAATAAACTCAATATAAATAAGCCTTTTAATACTATTGTTAAAGATTAATCAACTATCATTTTCTTCAAAATGAAACAGCTTAAATTAACTGCCATAAAACGTGTGATTAAAATAAACGATGCCGTAAATTGAGTGAAAACTATTTTACATCATACTTATCCATCAAATAAATAATACTTGTCATAGCTGCTGCACCTAATTCTAATTCACGCTTATTTACTTTGTCAAAAGTATCATTAGCAGCATGATGATAATCAAAATAACGTTGTGAGTCAGGTCTTAATCCTGCTAAAACAGTAGCCATTCCTTCTTTTTTTAATGGACCTATATCTGCTCCACTGCCTCCTTTTACAAACCTATTAATTAAATAAGGTTCAAATAAAACATCCCAAGATTTAATTTGAGCAAAATTTGTGTCACTTACATCAAAAGAAAAACCTCTTGGAGTAAATCCACCAGAATCACTTTCTAAAGCAAATACATGTTGTTCGTTTTTTCTTTTTGCTTCTGCTGCATATTTATTCCCTCCTCTTAATCCATTTTCTTCATTCATAAACATGACTGCTCTTATCGTATGTTTTGGCTTATATCCAATTTTCTTCAAAATTCGTAATACTTCCATTGACTGTACACAACCTGCTCCGTCGTCGTGTGATCCATCTCCTAAATCCCAAGAATCTAAATGACCTCCAACTACAATAAATTTATCTGGATTTTCACTTCCTGTAATTTCACCTATCACATTATAAGACTGAACATCTGGAAAAGTTCTACAATTCTGGTTAAAATAAAATAATAAATCGGGTTGCAATTTTAGTGTTACACTTAAATAATTTGCTCCATTTGTACTTATTGCACAAGCAGGAATGCGAAGATTTTCTGGCGTGTCACCATAACTCATTGCTCCCGTATGAGGAAAGTCATCTTGTCGTAAACTCATAGATCTAACGATAACTCCTGCTGCTCCATATTTTGCAGCTTCAGCAGCTCCAGAATACCGTTGACCAACTGCACCTCCATAAGCGCGCATAGTTTGAATTAAATCGTCTTGCATTGGCCGATTATAAAAAACAATTTTTCCTTCAATTTTTTCTCTACCTAAACCCTCTAATTCTTCAAAGCTTTTAACCTCAACAACTCCTGTTTTTAATCCCCCATAAGGAGTAGGTACAGATCCTCCTAATGCACAAATATCTGCCAATGAAGTTACTCCTGGAGATGTTTCGATATAAGAATATTCTTTTGCTCCTCTTGTCCATTTAGGAACCATCACGGGTTGTAACCAAACTTTGTCAACTCCCAATGCTTCCATTTCTTCCTTAGTATAGGTAACTGCTAATTCTGCACCTAAAGATCCTGAAAGTCTACTGCCAATATTATTAGACATATAATCTAGCCATTCATAACTAGCACCATCAGATAAAGAAGTATCGAATATTTGCTTTATTACCGTTGAATCTTCCTTATTTACTTTTTGAGAAACCCCTGTAGTAGTAATAGAAATTAATAAAATTAATAATAATGATTTTTTCATATGATGGTTTTAAGGTGGTTATTCGTTTTCTAGTTGTTTTTTATATTCTGTTATATTAGCTTCTATTTTAGGTGCCAATTCAGGTTCTCTAATATTTTTATATTTCTTTAACTCTTGAAGCAATATTGAAGCAACAATAAATCTAGCTGCAGGTTTATTGTCTGCAGGAATAATGTACCAAGGAGCATGATTTTTCGAAGTTTGGTTGATAGCATCCTGATAACAATCCATATAATGTTCCCAAAGCTTTCTTTCTTTTAAATCACCGGCTGAAAACTTCCAATTTTTATGAGGTAAGTCCAATCTCCTCAATAAACGTTTTTTTTGTTCCTCTTTTGAAAGATTCATATAAAACTTAAAGATTAGCGTCCCATTAGCTGCTAGTGTTTTTTCAAAAGCATTTATTTGATCGAAACGATTATTCCAAAAGGTTTCATCTACATCTTCAATAGTAGTAATACCAGGTAATTTTTCTCCTAAAATATAATTTGGATGAACTCGAGTCACCAAAACATTTTCATAATGTGTTCTATTAAAGACTCCAAATTTACCTCTGGCAGGCAATGCTAAATAATGACGCCATAAAAAGTCATGATTTTTTTCTAGCTCTGTTGGAACTTTAAAGCTAATTACATCTACTCCACTTACATTAAAATCTTTAAAGACCTCTCTTATTAAACTGTCTTTACCAGAAGTATCCATACCCTGTAAACAAACTAAAACTGCATATTTACCATGAGCAAAAAGGGTGTTTTGTAATTTTCCTAATTTTAATCTTTCCTTTTCTAGGTATTTCTCTAATTTTTTATCTGATTTACTAAAGTCCTCAAAGGTTTTGCTATCTCTAATAGAAAATGAATCTGCAACTTTATAATCTGATATCAAGATCTCTTTCATGTGCCTATGATTATTATTTTAATGGTTGCATGCTATTCGCTTTTAGTCACCTTCTTGAGTGTGAAAAAACTGAACGTGCCATTTTATAGATTTTATTTACTAGCAAATAAATTTACATCCTTTTCAGAAACCTCATCTCCACCTAATATAATTAATCGTTCGACTACATTTCTAAGTTCTCTAATATTTCCAGTCCAATCATATTCTTGCAATAATAAAATTGCTTTTTTGGAGAAGTTTTTATAAGCAATACCTTGTTCTTCTGTGATTTTATTACTAAAATGTTCAATTAGTAAAGGAATATCATTTCTTCGATCATTTAATGCTGGAACTTCAATTAATATCACAGCTAATCTATGAAACAAGTCTTCTCTAAAGTTTCCTTCTGCAATTTCCTTTTTTAAATTTTTATTTGTTGCTGCTAATACCCTAACATTTACTTTAATATCTTGATCACTACCAACTCTGCTTATTTTATTTTCTTGAAGAGCCCTTAAAACTTTTGCTTGTGCAGATAGACTCATATCTCCTATTTCATCTAAAAAAATAGTCCCGTTATTGGCTGCTTCAAATTTTCCAGCTCTATCTTTTATTGCTCCTGTAAAACTTCCTTTTCTATGACCAAACAACTCACTTTCAATCAACTCACTTGGTATTGCCGCGCAATTCACTTCTATTAAAGGGCCTTTAGATCGATCACTTTTTTCGTGGAGCCAATGAGCAACCAACTCTTTTCCAGTACCATTTGCTCCTGTAATTAATACTCTTGCTTCGCTTGGAGCTACTTTCTCTATCATTTCTTTAATATGAATAATAGAAGGAGACGCTCCTATCATTTCATATTTCTTACTAACTTTTTTCTTTAGTCGCGTGTTTTCAACTACCAATTCTTTACTATCTAAAGCAATGCGAACTGTATTTAATAAACGATTTAAATCTGGTGGTTTAGATATATAATCAAAAGCACCTAATCGCATAGCGTTTACTGCAGTATCTAAATCACCGTGACCAGATATCATAACAATTGGTATTTCTGGTTTTATTTTTTTTGAAGCTGTTAACACTTCAATACCATCCATTTTAGGCATTTTTATATCACATAAAACAAGGTCAAAGTCTTCATTTTTAATTAACTCAATTCCTTTTAGTCCATCTTCAGCTTCCGAAACTTTATAATTAGTGCTTTCTTCAGAAAGTATTTTAACCAATACTCTTCGTATTGCAGCTTCATCTTCTATGATTAATATTTTTGACATATTTTTTTTAGTAAATGTAGAATTAATTAAGATTTTTGATTGGTTTGATAAAGATGAACATCTCTTTGTGGAAAAGGGATAGTGATGTTATTCTCTTTAAATATTTGATCAATTTTAAACCTTATTTCACTTTTTGTTCGTGGAGAGTTAAAGCTTTCATTAACGAATATATTTAAATTAAAAATTAATGCAGAATCTCCAAAATCATCAAAAGTTACAAACGCTTTTGGTCTTTTTAAAACATTGGAATGTGAACTTGCACAGGACAACAATAATTCCTCTACTTTTTTTGTATCACTTCCGTAAGCTACTCCAATTGTTATGGATTCTCTTGTTGTATTACCATTTTGAGTGAAATTATAGATGGAGTTTCTAATAAGTATATGATTTGGGATAATTATTATTTTATCATCTCTTGTAATAGCTCTAGTAGTACGTAGTTTAATTTCTATTACTTTACCTACTTTATCTTCTACTTCAATAACATCACCCACTAATAAAGATTTATCTAAAATTATAAAGATTCCTCCAATTACATCCTGAAAAAGATCTTGAAGCGCTAATCCCAATCCAACTAATAGTGCAGCAGAAGCGGCTAAAACTGGTGTGATATTTATACCAGAATGGCTTAAAATAAAAAAGAATACAATTATGTAGGTGATATATGATATAAACCTAAATATACTTATAAACTTATTTTTATCAGCTAAGTCTAATTTCCGAGTAACTAGTTTTCTTGTCCATTTAAGTATAAAATTTGCTATTAATAAAGAAAATAACAAGGCTAAAATTAATCCTACTGTAATTTGAATTTTATGTTCCCCTTCGCCAAAATGAATTCCATAATCTAGAAATTTTTCTATATTACCCAATATATCTTCTTTTACAACTTCTTCAACACTAGTTGCAACCTTTTCTAACTTTCCAACTACCTTTTCCTGCATAATTAATATTTAAGCCATTTAATGATTTCTCTATAGCTTGCTTTTTTACCATACATTAATATCCCTACTCTATATATCTTTGAAGCAAACCAAACAGTTGCCATAAAAGTAGCAAATAAAATCACTAAAGATAAAATTTGTTGCCATAAAGGTACTCCAAATGGTATACGCATTAACATAACAACTGGTGATGTTAAAGGAATATATGAAAACACCTGTGATACAATACCGTGTGGATTATCAATAACAGTGAAAAAACCAACATAAATCCCCAATATTAATGGCATTAAAATAGGCAACATAAACTGCTGTGTATCAGTTTCATTATCAACTGCTGCGCCTATGGCTGCATATAATGAGCTATAAAGTAAATACCCACCTATAAAAAAGAATATAAACATCATTATTAGATTAGAAATTGGCAAATTATTTATTTCTACTAATACATCTGTAATCATTTGTTGCGACTTAGAAGTTTCGCTTAAAAGTTCTTGTTGTTGAGAAGGTATTGCAGAAGGGTCAATTCCAAAAATAGAAGAAATTGCCGTACTCAAAACTAACATGATAACTATCCAAACAGCCAATTGAGTTATTCCTGCTAGGGTAGTTCCAAATATTTTTCCTAATAATAATTTAAAAGGTTTGACAGAAGATATAATAATCTCAATAATTCTGCTTGTCTTTTCTTCAATGACACTTCTCATTATCATATTACCGTAAATAATAATGAACATAAAGAGTAAATACCCTGCAATTCCTCCAAATATTAATTTTAAGAATGATCCTAATTTTGAAGTTTTCTTGCCCTCAAAGGTTTCAATTTTTGCGTCTATATTTATTTTTAATTCCTCAATCTGTTTGGCATCAATTCCAGATTCTTCCAATTTTAAAACATTTACTTTATCCTCTATTTTATTTTCAATACTTCTCATAATACTTATGGAAGGAGAATCTTCTGAATAAAAGGTTATAGATTCTGAAAGATCATCTAACACTGATGCTTTTGGAATATATAAGAGCCCATATATTTGAGATGTTTCGGTTACTAATTTTGCTTGATTTAATGAAACATTTTCTAAGTGGGTATAATTTATAGTTTTAGAATCCTCAAAATAATTAGCAAACAAACCACTTTCGTCAAGAATATTTATGGTATTCACAGTTTCGTTATTTAATTGAGATAAATACGCCACTAGGGTAAAAATACCGACCATAATAATGGGGCTTAAAAAAGTCATTATTATAAAAGACTTATTACGAACCTTATTTAAATATTCTCTTTTTATAATTAATTGTAAATGATTCATGAGGCTTCTTAATTATTTTGAATAGTTTCAATGAATATATCGCTAACTGAAGGAATTACTTCTTCAAAATGAGACAGTTGACCAATGGAGGTAAGGTAACTAACTAAATCGTTTGTAGAAGAGGCTTCTGGTAATTTTATTTTATACTGTTTTTCATCATTAATACTCTTAAAATAGATTGGTACTGCATCAAATTTTTCTTTTAATATTCCTTGAATACTATCTGGGTTATTTGGTGAAATACCCACCTTAAATGTATTGGATTTATATGCTCTTTTAATATCTATTAATTTTCCATCTAATATTTTATTTGACTTATCTATTAATGCAATATGATCGCACATTTCCTCAACCGATTCCATACGATGTGTAGAAAAGATTACTGTCGCTCCTTCATCTTTTAATCGCAAAATTTCATCCTTTATTAAATTGGCATTAATAGGGTCAAAACCACTAAAAGGTTCGTCAAATATCAACAGTTTTGGCTGGTGTAAAACCGTAACTACAAACTGTATTTTTTGAGCCATTCCTTTAGATAATTCTTGAATTTTTTTATTCCACCAACCATCAATTTCCAATCTATCAAACCAAAATTTAAGTCTTTCTTTAGCTTCTGTTTTAGAAAGCCCTTTTAATTGAGCTAAATACATTGCTTGTTCTCCAACTTTCATAGATTTATACAAACCTCTTTCTTCGGGTAAGTATCCTATATTTTTAATATCGTTTGGATGTAATGGTTTTCCATCTAACAATATAGACCCTGAGTCTGGCATTATTATTTGATTAATAATTCTAATTAATGTAGTTTTTCCTGCGCCGTTAGGACCTAACAATCCAAACACAGAACCTTTTGGTACTTCAATACTTACATTATTTAATGCTTTAAAGGATCCGAAAGATTTAGACACATTATTAGCTACTAATAGATTATTCATAGTTTAATTTTGAAGAGAGTAAATATATTGATTTTCAAATGAAGCTTTATAGCTATTAAGGTTTGTTGTTAAATCAACTGGATTGTTACAAGAAGTTAATAAACAAAAAAAACTTTAAAAACAAAACCCACCCTTTAAATTAATAAAGGATGGGAAAAAATTGCTATGAAAAAGAAAAAATCACTACTACTTAATAGTGATTCTCAAATATAATAAAATTATTCAATAAACGTTACTTTATGAAAACATATCTTTCACTTTTTCAAAAAACGATTTATCTTCTTTCTCAGGTTTAGGTTCAAAATTATCGTCATCAGTCATTTTCTTAAAAAACTCTGTTTGTTCTTTACTCAATGTTTTTGGTGTCCAAACATTTATATGAACTAGTAAGTCTCCAGTTCCATAGTTGTTTATACTCGGAATACCTTTATTACGCAGACGTAATATTTTTCCACTTTGTACTCCTTGCTCTATTTTAATTCTTACTTTTCCGTTAACGGTATCAATTTCTTTGGACGTTCCTAAAACAGCATCTGAAATACTAATGTATAAATCATAATGAAGATTATCTCCTTCTCTTTGAAGAGTATTGTGAGGTTTTTCTTCTATTGCCACCAATAAGTCACCTGAAATTCCATTTCCTGGAGCTTCATTTCCTTTTCCAGAAACTTTTAATTGCATTCCTTCTACAACTCCAGCAGGTATTTTAATAGAAACAGTTTCTTCGTTCTGAAGCATTCCGTGATCATCTGCGTTAGCAGGTTTCTTATCTATTGATTGTCCAGAACCACCACAAACATTACAAGGAGCAGATGTTTGCATTCTACCCAAAATAGTATTTTGAATACGGGTTACTTGACCACTACCACCACAAGTAGTACACGTTTTATAGGTAGTTCCTTGTGCTACTTTTTTACGCTTTACTTTAATTTTTTTCTCTACTCCATTAGCAATCTCTTCTAGCGTTAATCTAACTCTAATTCTTAAATTACTCCCTTTTACTTGAGCTCTTCTACCACCTCCACTAAAACCACTAAAGCCGCCTCCACCGCCGCCAAAAATATCACCAAACTGACTGAATATGTCATCCATATTCATACCGCCTCCGCCAAAGCCTCCACCGCCAAAGCCTCCGCCTCCGCCTCCGCCTTCAAAGGCTTGGTGACCAAAACGATCGTACTTAGCTTTTTTGTCTGCATCGCTTAAAACTTCATAAGCTTCTGCAGCTTGTTTAAATTTTTCTTCAGCTTTTGCATTTCCAGGATTTTTATCTGGATGAAATTCAATAGCTTTTTTACGATATGCTTTTTTAATTTCTGTACCAGATGCTTCTTTAGAAACTCCTAATATTGTGTAAAAATCTTCCTTCACGTGATTTTGTTATTTTTTTTAATTATTTTGACTATTGTCCAATAACTACTTTTGGGAAACGTATTATTTTATCACCCAAACTATATCCTTTTTCAACTATATCAATCAATTTACCCTTTAAATCTTTACTTGGGGCAGGAATTTGAGTAATAGCTTCATGAATATCTGCATTAAAAACATCACCTTTATTAGTCTCAACAACCTGTAATCCTTTAGCCTTTAAGTTTTCACGTAGCTTGTTATTAATTAGAACAATCCCTTCTAAATGTCCTACAGCATCAGATTTTTCAATCTCTAAAAGAGCCCTATCAAAATCATCCAATACCGGAAGTAAAGAGATCATAACTCCTTCACTAGCTGTTGAAAATAACTCTATGCGTTCTTTACTAGTACGTTTTTTGAAATTTTCGAATTCTGCAAAAAGACGAAGATTCCTGTCTTTTTCTTTTTCTAAATTAGATTTTAATTCCTCAATAGGATCAATATCAGCAATTGCTTCCTCTGTAGTTGTTTCGTTTTCGGCAGTTAATACTTCCTCTTCAACAACTTCATTTTCTTCTTTATTTTTTTTGCTCATAAATGAGAGTATTTAATTTTTATAATATTCTAAAAATAATGTTTGCAAAAGTACTGCCAATTATGATTAAATGTCATAATGTCATTCAAAAATTAAAATGATTTTTAGGGTTTTTATTGAGTTAAAAAAAGATTAAAACTAAGAAAAGATTAAATTTTACTAGCTCGTAACATTTCCCTTTTACCAGGAGGTCCAGGAAGTCTTTCGACAACAAAACCAACAGCTTGCATTGCTCTCCTAACACTCCCTTTTGCAGAATAGGTTACTAAAACCCCACCTTTTTTTAAAGCAATATACATTTTTTTAAAAATGTGTTCGGTCCATAATTCTGGTTGAACTCTAGCTCCAAAGGCATCAAAATAAATTAAATGAAAATTATTTATATCATTAATTTCTAAAAAGAACTGCTTTCTTTTTAAGAATGAAAAATGAGTTGATATGTTAATCTGTTTTTCCCATTCACTTTTATGTAATTTTTTAAAATATTCATCAGGACTATTTAATTGCAAAGGGTAGTTAAGTTTTTCAATTTCTGAAGATGATATTGGATATGCTTCAACTCCAGTAAAACTTATTGGAACTTTATTTTTATCGGCTTCTAATAAAGTAATAAAAGCATTAAGCCCGGTGCCAAATCCAATTTCTAATATTTTTAATGGCTTGGGTTGTAATTGTTTCAAAAAATATTCCAATCCCGTTTTAATAAAAACATGGTAAGCTTCTTGAATAGCACCATGCTTTGAATGGTATTGCTCATCCAAATCGGGTAAATGGATGGTTGTAGAGCCATCATCGGTGATGATTATTTCACGTTTCAAGAGATATAGTTAATTAATGATTTTTTAATTCTTGGTATGGGTCCAGTAGACTGTGTTGTATGACAATAAACACAAGAAATGATAGCATTATCGTATCGATTCCTTAAAGGTAGTGTACTAGTTGAATCATATATTACTCTAACGTTATCTATATACACTTTTGAATAAGCTATAAAAGTTTCGTTATGCGGTTTATTATCTGTTAATTTTGCTGTAAAAATTACAAGAAAATATTTCGGAAATTCTTCTGGTGTATTACAAGTAACAATATCTTTTTTAATCAGTTCATTAACATCATACATATTCTTCATTATTAAAGTCATCTCAGAGGCTTCATATAGCTCTGGTACAAATTTTTATTTGTTTTTATTTAAAGAATCAACTTCTGGTTTTTTGGACTCTGAAGTGTTACAAGAAAGTAAAGAAACAAAAGACAGTAAAAAAATAATTAAAATATATCGAATCATTATTCAATTAATAAGACACCATCTGCTTCAAATGACAATGTTCTTTCAACTTGAATTATTGCAGTAATCTCTTCTTCACTTTTCCCAGCATCTTCTGCATAATGACGTTGCTCTTCAATTGATACTTCTGCAACAAATGCTTTACCATGAACGATCACTTCTTTATCAGCAATGTTTTTTGGCATAAAAAAACCATAATCTTTAAATTTCACCATTGCTTCACTATCACCAATATCTAAACGCATCCAACAGCCTTTAGCCTGACAAACTTCATTTACTTTTGCTATAAATTTCACAATTACAGTATCACCTGCTTTTAAATTTTTATAGGTCTCTATTATTTTAACTTTAGGTAGTACGTTTACATCTGTAATTTTGTCTCCAAATGACAGATAAACTAATTCGACTTCTGTTTTTGTTTCAGCTGCATCAATAGTTTTGTTTTTTTCATCTTCAGATTTGCAAGCAAATAATAATACAAAAATGCTCAATAATAGGATTAGTTTTTTCACAGTAATTCGATTTTAAATATATACAAAATTAAGACTTTTTTAAGGAAAAATAGTCTGATTTTAATTACTTTTGTGCAACGAAAAAATTACGTTCATGAGCACAAAAATTAGTCACACAATTTCAGTAAAACATATTGAAAAATCACGTATAAATGAGGTCGATTTCAATAATCTAATATTTGGCAATGATTTTACCGATTATATGTTTGAGTGTGATTTTAGAAATGGTTCATGGGGAAATCCTACAATTAAACCTTTTGGGAATTTATCAATTTCACCAGCTGCAAAAGTATTTCACTATGGACAAGCGGTTTTTGAAGGAATGAAGGCTTATAAAGATGAACAAGGTAAAATATGGCTATTTAGACCCGAAGATAATTTTAATAGAATTAATAAATCATCCAAAAGATTAGCGATTCCCGAATTTCCAAAAGAAATCTTTTTTGAAGCATTGGAGTCTATGCTTCTTCTAGATAAAGATTGGATCAAGCCAGGATTTGGAAACTCACTTTATATTCGCCCTTTTGTAATTGCTACAGAATCTGGTGTATCTGCATCTCCTTCTAGCGAATATAAATTTATGATATTATTTTCTCCAGCTCAAGCTTATTATAGTGGAGATGTTAAAGTAGTTATTGCTGAGCACTTTAGTCGATCTGCTGATGGTGGTGTTGGTGCTGCAAAAGCTGCCGGAAATTATGCTGCTCAATTTTACCCTACTAATCTTGCAAAAGAACAAGGGTTTCATCAAGTAATTTGGACCGATTCTAATGAACATAAATATTTAGAGGAAGCTGGAACCATGAATGTGTTTTTCAGAATAAACGACACCTTAATAACTGCTCCAATTAGTGATCGTATTTTGGATGGAATCACTAGAAAGAGTTTAATCGCTCTTGCAAAAAGAGATGGTATAACTGTGGAAGAACGTCGCATAACAATCCAAGAGTTAATTGAAGCTTCTAAAAATAATGCTTTAAAAGAAATATTTGGTACGGGAACAGCAGCAGTAATTAGTCCTGTAAGTGATTTTAGTCATCAACAAGTAGTGTATCATTTACCAAAAATCTCCAATAGTTTTGCAACTATCTTTAAAACTAAACTAATGGAGATACAGTATAATAAATCTGAAGATACATTTGGCTGGAGATATCCAGTAGAATAAAATTATTTATCTAAAATAGTTTTAAGGTCAGGCTTAAAATAATTAGGTCCTTTTAATACCTTACCATCTTCTCTAAAAATAGGCTTACCATTTGCGCCTAATTTACTCATATTACTCCTTTGTATTTCATTAAATACTTCTTCAATTTTATCCTGCATTCCGTGCTCGATAATGGTCCCGCACAAAATATATAGCATGTCTCCTAAAGCATCAGCAACCTCAACTAAATCATCATTATTGGCAGCCTCTAAGTACTCTTCGTTTTCTTCGCGCATTAATTCGTAACGCAATAAATTCTTCTTAATTCCTAAAGCTACAGTTGGGCTGTTTTCTATACCCAGACCAAAAGCTGAATGAAATTTATTAACGGCTGCTATTTTGTTTTTCATAGTATATAAACCTTAGCGGTTATTATTTTAGATTAGTATTCTATTTTTTCGACTATAAAATTACAAATTTATGTTTAGTTTGGGTCTATGAACTTTTGTTTATATATATTTACGAGTAAAACAAAAACTATCCAAAATGCGAAAAATTACGATACTCTTATTAGCCATCACATTTATTCTGACAACTAAAGTTACTGCAACCAATTTTTCAGTCCTAGACGCTACTGTAGAAGTTGGTAAAAAGAAAATTCAACTTGGCGTCTCTGAAAGCGATGCAGAAATACATATAAACGGGCGATTGGTTGGAAAAGGTTCTACCGAAGTTTTGGTTCCTAAAGACGCATGTGTGACAGTAATTGTGAAAAAAAACGGTTTCCTAGAAGAAAAAATTGAGTTCTGTAATAAAAAAGGAATGACAGTTCCTCCGAAGACTTATTATATTGAAATGAAAGCAGATGATTCTTATGACGCATCTATTCAAACAGACATCGCTAATATTGATATTGCAATCCCCATTAATGTAATGAACAAGGATACAGCATGGAAGCTAATTAATCAGATCGTTCTAAATTATATCGATGTGATTGAAATGACCGATAAAGAAACTGGATACCTTCGAACTGCTTGGTCTCTTAAAACGTTTATGCAAAATACGATTCGAACACGACTTATTATAAAAGAATCATCTTCAGAACCTTTAGTTTTTAAAGTTAAACTGATAAGTGAAGAATCGAATTTACCATTAACAAGTGTCAAAAGCGACGAATTATATAAAGAATGGGACAGAGTCCTTCGTAGTTATTCAGATATTATATCTGAATTGCAGGCCCGATTGAAATAGTAATTTAGGACGAATAAAAAAGCCTCTTAGTTTACGCTAAGAGGCTTTTTTATTAAAGAAATATCCAAATAATCTTCATTCCCTTTGCGCATTAATTTATAACACAATAAATTTTTATTAGCATCTAAATTTGCAGATGGTAAATATTTTATACCTTATCCAAAGGCCTTATAAAATTTTGTACTGCAGTAATTTTCTTTTTAAAAAAGAGAAAGACAAAATAATTCAATAACTAAATTTAATGATTATTTTTACACTTATAAATTCACATAATTATGTTTAGTTCTGGTCAATGGACTTTTGTTGTTTTTTTTGTTATTGCTTTTGTAATCGCATTGTTTTTTAGCTATAGAAAAGATAAAGTTTTACATAAAAAATATTACAAAGGAAGTATTTGGGTATTAGTCGGTTTTATTGTTTTTGTATTTCTTCTTGTATTATTCAAAAATTGGATAAAACAATAAAAAAAGCTTTTTGAATTAACAAAAAGCTTTTTTGAGTTTGATATACTTCTATTCTTAATTCACTTCTGGCAAGAAGTTATAACTTTTAGAATAGTTAATCATTTGCTCTTTAAATGTAGCTGGTTGCTCAATAGTAAAACCTTCTATTTCTCCGGCATCATTCATTTCAGGAACAATAACAGGGTTTACAAATCCACTATATGGAGCAGCTGTAAATTGCTCATTTCTTTCTAATACTTCTTTATGTAAATCTTGATTTACTTTTACACCGTATCCTTCAACCAAAGCTTCTACTGCTTCATAATCACCTTCAGATTTTATACGTTGTGTTTCTTTCAATAATTGACCAAATATATCTTGAAGTTTTTCATAATCATTAATCTTGAAATATGTTTTTCCATCACGAGTAACTTTTTCAATTACATTATCGGCTGCACCTTTTTCAAAAGCCCAAGCAGAAACCCATTGTCTATTTCTCATATGTGATTCTTCTACATCATCTCCTAATTGTAATCTAATAAGCTGTGTCATTAAACCATTTCTAATATAACCATCATAAGCAGTTTTTCCAACAGCCTTCCAATCATCTACTAATCCTAATTCCTGCAGTTTTGGATTATATAAATAGTACAACCCAACTAAATCTGCTCTTCCTTCTTCTAAAGTAGAAGCATAGGTTTTTAGTGTTTCTTTAGTTTCACCAACACCTGGATTTAATTGTCCTGAAGCATGTCCTATTACTTCATGAAGTGCAGTATGCAATTTATCTCCTAATTGACCATACTTTTTTTCTAATTCGTATTCTTCATTATTATAAACATATTCTCTTAAACGTCCTGAACTTCCTGCATTATTATAAGCATGGATGATATTTCCTAATGAAACTGATTTAGATCCAACTGCGGCACGAATCCAGTTTGCATTTGGTAAATTTACTCCTATTGGAGTACTTGGTGAAGCATCACCGGCTTCTCCAGCAACATTTACTACTTTATAGGTAACACCTACTACGTTTTTCTTTTTATGTTCTTCCATTAATGGAGAGTTATCTTCAAACCACTGTGCGTTTTCAGATAATACTGCCATTTTTTTAGACATATCAAAATCTTTAATTTGTACTACGGTCTCATACGAGCCTTTATAACCTAAAGGATCGTTATATACTTCAATAAAACTATTGATATAATCTATATTTCCTTCTGTTGCTCCTGTCCATGTTACATTATAATCATCCCAAGTTTGAAGGTCTCCTGTTTTGTAATATTCAATTAATAAACCTAGCGCTTTTCCTTGTGCGTCATTTTCAGCAACACCCTGAGCCAATGCTAACCATTTAGTTATTTCATCGATAGCAGCGCCGTATAATCCTCCAGATTTATAAACTCGTTCTTTTAATACACCATCAACTTTTACCAATTGTGTGTTTAAGCCATAAGACAATGGTTTTAAAGGATCAGGTGATTTTAAATTTCCATAAAAAAGACCAACATCGTTATTAGTTACATTAGGTCCGTAAAAATTAACTGCACTTTTAAGAACATTATCAACACCCTTTGCTTGATTTACTTTTTTAGCATCCTTATCGCTAAAAATAATATCAAAAGCTTCTCCTTCTAATTTAGTATTTGTAGCAGCTAATAATTCACTTAAATATTCTGAAGTAAAACTTACTGGAAGTTTAGCATTCGAATAATGGTGATGGATACCATTTGAAAACCAAACTCTTTTTAAATAGGTTTCGAAATTTTTCCAATCTTCTGAAGACGTATCACCTTCATAGGTGTTATAAACATTTTCTAACGCTTTACGAATTGTAAGGTTATGACGGTAATTTTGATCCCAAATTATATCACGACCAGATAATCCTGCTTGTGTTAAATAATAAACTAATTTTTGTTCTTTTAAAGTTAAATTTTCCCAACCTGGTATTTGATATCTTAAAACCTTGATATCTGCAAATTGCTCCACATTATAATCAAACTCACCAGATTTTTCAACCTGATTTGTTTCTGCAGAAAGCTCCGATGCCTTTTTTTCATCTGCACATGATATTACAATCATAGTTGCTAGAAGCAACCCTATTAAATACTTTTTTTTCATTTTTGATAGTTTTTATTTATTTGAAGTACACAAAAATAACAAATAATACTTTAGAAATGGGAGAATTAGCTTGGGAGTTATTCTTAAGTAGTCTCATTAAAATAGAATTAGAACAAATACAAATTGTTTTTGCAATAAATAAAATAATCAATATTAACCGTCAATATTAAAATCCTCATAAGTAATTTACTCATAGGGATTTTTTTATATTAGCTTTATGAAACGAGTATGTTAAAACTTTTAAAACTCAATGGAATGACTAATAGCGAACAGCATGTGACCGATTTAATAAAATAACATAGACATATGAAACAATTATTATTGGTTTTTATTGGCGGCGGATTAGGGAGTTCACTTCGTTATTGGATTGGCACTTATCTAAACAGTTATAAATCTGGTATCCCATACGGAACATTTGCAGCTAATATTATTGGTAGTTTAATAATTGGAATGGTTCTCGGGTTATCTTTAAAGAATAATTATTTATCAAATAACACCATTTTATTTATAGCAACAGGGTTTTGCGGAGGTTTTACTACCTTTTCAGCTTTTGCCTATGAAAATCACTTGTTTTTAAAATCTGGAGATTTTATGAGCTTTGCTATTTATACCATTCTAAGCTTTATTATTGGATTCGCAGCTGTATTTTTTGGAATGTGGATAGTTAAATTTCTTTAATGCTTTCCATAATCCTTCACTCCTGCTTCAATTCTAACTAACATATCATTTTCTTCAGGAGGTACAGGACAAGAGTATCTATGACTATATGCACAATATGGATTGTATGTTTTATTAAAATCTATAATTATCGTATTCCCATCTGGGATTTTTAAATCTAAATATTTTCCTCCGCCATAGGATCCATCTCCACTCGTTAAATCGGTATAAGGTAAAAACAAATAATCTTCATATCCTTCCTCTTTTTCATGATTTGTACTTTGATAAATACTTAGTTTTAGCTCTTTTTCATCTAAAGAAAAATGAGCCTCACCGTATTTCACATATTCAGGTAAACGATCTGTAGAAGTTTTCATTAAAAAAGGTTTTTCATCAGGGGTCCTTACAAATTTTGCTTTAATATAAAAATTAGTGTTGATAGGATAAAATGCTAGGCCTTTAAAAGTAATTTGATCTAAAGAATCTAATATGGAAGTTTCAGGATTTAGAAATTCTTTATTTAATTCCGATTGAACTTTTTTAATTTGTTTTATTATTTTTCTATTGGATTGTGCAATTGCTATAAAAGAAATAAATAAGAAGAAAATTAAAAATTTAAATTTCATATAATTTTGTTTTTGTAATTGCATTATTTTCTATTACATTAGAGAGTACAATTTGTGTTTTTGTTTCTCCATAGCTTATTAATTGATCTATAAATTGTTCTAAATGCTTTTGGTTTTTAAGCATTACTTCCATCACAATATTTTCATTTCCAGTAATTCGATAGCAATTAAGTACTTCATCAAACGTTTTAACCTTGATTAAAAAGGGCTTTAATTTTCCCATAAAAGCTCTTATCGTAATTATAGCTTTTAATTGATAACCCACCTCATAAGGTGAAACTATTGTCTTATAACCATTAATAACCCCAACATCTTCCATTTTTTTAATTCTTTCTGAAACTGCAGGAGAACTGATACCCACTACCCTACCAATCTCAGCATTAGATTGTCTAGCATTTTTCTGCAAGCATTTTAAAATATTCCAATTCAAAGCATCCATTAACATATTAAAGTATATTTAATAATAAAACATTCATTTTAAAGTAAATATACACAATTACCTTAAATATTAAAGCATACAAAAACAATTAGTTGCTAATTTTGTATAAAATCCTGCTATAAAAAATTGAGAATGAACTCTGTTAGCCCAAACAAGAAGCATATTTCGCCTATTCACAAAAAGGCTATAGAAATATTTACGCTTTCTAGTCAGATATCTAAATATTTAGTTCCAGATTTAGCTTGTTTACAATCTGATGGATTTGAAGATCCAAACATTTATTTTACGGGTGATATTATTCAACAATCTAACTCATTAGCTCCGGAAATAGTTCAGGCTGAAAGCAAAACTTTTTCTGAAGAACGACATCAACATATCTTATCAATTTCACATTTAACAAATGTATTAGATAAAAACTGTGACCGTTTGGAGCGTATTAATAGCGATGGAAAAGAATTCCTTCCTCTTTTAAGAAAAGAATTAAAAAAGTTTCGAAAACTGCAACATATTTGGATGTTGACATTGTAATCTAAACAATTTCTTACATATTTCTTCGATACTGTCCTCCTACTTCAAATAATGCGCTTGTAATTTGTCCTAACGTACACGTTTTACAAACCTCCATTAAAGCTTCAAATATATTTTCATTATTAATTGCCTTATTTTGTAGTTCAATTAATAACGCAGAAGATTGGTTCTTGTTTGATTTATGGATACTTTCAATTAAATTAATTTGATATTGCTTTTCTTCTTCCGTAGCTCTAATAACTTCTCCTGGAATAACTGTTGGAGAACCTTTACTACTTAAAAAAGTATTAACACCAATTATAGGAAACTCCCCATTGTGCTTTAAAGTTTCATAATACAAACTTTCTTCTTGTATCATACTTCTTTGATACATCGTTTCCATTGCGCCTAAAACTCCACCACGTTCGGTAATTCTATCAAATTCTTTTAAAACTGCATCTTCAACAAGATCTGTAAGTTCTTCAATAATAAAGGAACCTTGGATAGGGTTTTCATTTTTTGCCAATCCTAATTCCTTATTAATTATAAGTTGAATTGCCATTGCTCTACGAACACTTTCCTCTGTTGGTGTTGTTATGGCCTCATCATATGCATTGGTATGTAGCGAATTACAGTTATCGTTGATAGCGTAAAGTGCTTGTAGGGTAGTTCTTATATCATTAAAGTCAATTTCTTGAGCATGCAATGATCTTCCTGAAGTCTGAATATGATATTTCAACATTTGTGCTCTTGGATTCGCACCATATTTATGCTTTAATGCTTTTGCCCAAATTTTACGAGCTACACGTCCAATTACCGAATACTCAGGATCGACACCATTACTAAAGAAAAAAGAGAGGTTTGGACCAAATTTATTTATATCCATCCCTCTTGAAAGATAATACTCCACATACGTAAAACCGTTAGCTAGCGTAAATGCTAACTGAGTTATAGGATTGGCTCCAGCTTCCGCAATGTGATACCCAGAAATTGAAACTGAATAAAAGTTACGCACTTGCTTTTCAATAAAATATTCTTGAACATCTCCCATTAAACGCAAAGCAAATTCAGTAGAGAAAATACACGTATTTTGAGCTTGATCTTCTTTTAAAATATCTGCTTGCACAGTTCCTCTAACTTGTTTAAGCGTATCGTACTTAATTTGAGTATACACATTTTCTGGCAATACTAAATCACCTGTAACACCCAATAACATCAAACCTAAACCATCATTTCCTGCAGGAATAGCTCCTTGATATTTTGGACGGTTAATTCCTTTTTGTTTATAGATTTCTACTATTTTATTTTCAACCGCTGTTTCAAGATTGTTTTCTTTAATATATTTTTCACAATTTTGATCGATTGCTGCATTCATAAAGAACCCTAAAAGCATCGGTGCCGGACCATTAATAGTCATACTTACCGATGTCATGGCATGACTTAAATCGAATCCAGAATAAAGCTTTTTTGCATCGTCCAAACAACAAATAGAAACACCAGCATTACCTATTTTTCCATAAATATCTGGTCGTTTATCTGGGTCATTTCCGTAAAGCGTAACACTATCAAAAGCAGTAGATAATCGTTTAGCTGGCATCCCCAAACTTACATAATGGAAACGTCTATTGGTTCTCTCTGGTCCACCTTCTCCGGCAAACATTCTAGTTGGATCTTCCCCAGTACGTTTAAAAGGATATAATCCTGAAGTATATGGAAATTCACCTGGTACATTTTCTTGTAAAACCCAATGCAATATGTCACCCCAAGCTTCGTATTTTGGTAGGGCAACTTTTGGGATTTGTGAGTGGGATAATGATTCGGTATGTGTCTGAATATTAATTTCCTTGTCTCTTACTTTAAATGAATAAACAGGCTCTTTATAACGATTAACCTTATCTGACCAACCTAAAATCACTTCCCAGTTATATGGGTCGAAATCCATTTTAACTCGATCAAACTCTTTAAGTAGTAATTCTAAAAAGCTTTTATCATTATCATTCTGAGCTAAGCTAAGAATCTCCTCATGATCCAATCCAAACTTATTTAAATGGGATCTCTCACTTTCTTTCGAAATTACAGCAACAGAACATATGGTTTTATAAATACCAAATAATTTTTGAGCGACTTCAACTTGAGTTAATGCTTTAGCATCATAACTTCTATTGCTTTCTGAAATCTCAGACAAATAACGAACTCTAGCAGGTGGAATTATAAATATTTTCTCAGACATTACTTCTGAAATTTCATACTTTGAAATCAAGTCACTACCTGTTTTATTTACCAACTCATCCATTATAGATTTATAAAGTTGATTCATTCCTGGATCGTTAAATTGTGAAGCTATCGTACCATAGACTGGTAATTTATCTTGTGGGATATCCCATAAATTATTATTACGCATGTACTGTTTCTTGACATCACGTAAGGCATCTAAAGATCCTCGTTTATCAAATTTATTGATCGCAACCAAATCGGCAAAATCTAACATATCGATTTTTTCTAATTGTGTTGCTGCTCCAAATTCTGGGGTCATTACATATAATGAAACATCACTATGTTCTAATATTTCGGTATCACTTTGACCAATTCCAGAAGTTTCCAAAATGATAATATCATATTCTGCAGCTTTTAAAACTTCGATCGCTTCAGAAACATATTTAGATAAAGCTAAATTACTTTGACGAGTTGCTAATGAACGCATATAAACCCTATCAGAATTAATTGCATTCATACGAATACGATCTCCTAATAAAGCTCCTCCCGTCTTTCTTTTCGAAGGATCTACAGAAATTAAACCAATTGTTTTTTCAGGGAAGTCAATTAAAAAACGCCTCACCAATTCATCCACTAAAGATGATTTTCCAGCACCACCTGTACCCGTAATCCCAAGAACAGGAACTTTTGAAGTTTTATTTTTTTGATGAATAGACGCTAGTGCTTCCTTAGCAATTTCGGGGAAATTTTCGGCTGCAGAAATTACTCTTGCTATTGCACCGGGTATCTTTTTTGATAGTAATGATACTTCATTTGTTAATGACTCACCTATTGGATAATCTGCTCTTTCAACTAAATCGTTGATCATTCCTTGCAGTCCTAATTCTCTACCATCATCTGGCGAATAAATTCTTTCAATCCCATAATCCTCTAATTCTTTTATTTCAGAAGGAAGAATTACACCACCACCACCACCAAAAATCTTTATTTGAGAAGCTCCCTTTTCCTTTAACAAATCATACATATACTTAAAGTACTCATTGTGACCTCCTTGATAAGAAGTTAATGCAATGGCATTTGCATCTTCTTGTATAGCAGTATTTACGACCTCTTCTACACTTCTATCGTGACCTAAATGAATAACCTCAACACCCGTAGATTGAATGATACGACGCATAATATTAATAGATGCGTCATGTCCATCAAATAAGGAAGCTGCTGTAACTATCCGTATTTTATTTTTAGGCTGATATATAGGTGTTGGTTGCATAAATGATTGTTTTGTTTTAAGGCTGCAAATTTACAAAAAAGGCAGTATATATTTTTATTTATTATTCGTTTAGAAGTTCAATAAAATTATAGCCTCCATTGTTTATTATTTTATTTAAATAAATCACATCTTTGTAACATAATAAAACCGCTATGTATTTAAAAAAAATTACGCTAATTTGCTTATCCATTTTCACTTTCTCTTGTGCAGAATTACAAAATGTTGTCAACTCTCTTCCTACCGAAACTACTAACGGAGCATTAGATATTGCTGGTGGATTACGTCAAGCTTTGGACTTGGGAATTGATAAACAAGTTAGTAAATTAACACAAACAGACGGGTTTTATAAAAATAATTTAGTAAAAATTTTATTACCAGAAGAACTCCAAAAAGTAGACAAAACGTTAAGAAGTATAGGTTTAGGGAACTTAGCAGATGAAGGTATTAAAGTTTTAAACCGTGCTGCTGAAGATGCTGTTAAAGAAGCAACACCTGTATTTGTAGATGCTGTTAAACAGATTACGTTTTCAGATGCTAAAAACATATTATTAGGCTCTGATAACTCAGCAACAAATTATTTACAAAGCAAAACGAATACTGCACTTTATAGTAAATTTAATCCTGTTATAGAAAACTCATTTCAAAAGGTAGGAGCGGATCAAATTTGGGAAACAATTATTAACAAATACAACACCGTTCCATTTGTAAATAAGGTAAATCCAGATCTTACAGATTACGTGACTACTGAAGCTTTAAAAGGGGTATATAAAATGATTGCTGTTGAAGAAAAGGAAATTAGAACTAAAATTGGTTCAAGATCTACAACGCTTTTACAACAAGTTTTTGCATTACAAGATTAAGCTATATTGGTAGTGATTTAAAATAGTTAAAAGCATATTTTAACCGAGATCCATACCAACTAAAATATTCACCATCTACTAGAATTACTTTTTTATCCAGCACATTTTCAAGTTGTTCCACATCTTTTTCTTTGAAAGGAAATGGTTCTGTTGATAAGAGAATTATAGCTGCTTTTTTAAGTTCTAATTCTGAAACTTCAGGATATCTAGAATTTAAGTCTAAACTTATATTTTCAAGTTTATTAAGTTTTAACAACTCATCAATAAAGGTGTTTTGGCCAGCAATCATATATGGATTTTTCCAAATAAGGTAAGCTACTTTTTGAGGTTTTTTATTTTTAATAAATTCCAAAAAAGAATCTCTTTCTATAACAACACCTTCAATTAAACTAGTTGCTTTGTTTTCTTTATCAAACAAACATCCAAGTTTAGAAATCATATCTAAACTATCTTCAATACTAACAATATCACTAATCCAAACCGGAGCTATTTTTTGTAGTTCAGTTACCATTTCTTTGGTATTCTCTTCTTTATTACAAATTATAACATCGGGAAGAAGTGCTTTTATTTTTTGAAAATTTACTTTTTTTGTACCGCCAACGATCGTTTTATCTTTTCTTAAATGTGCCGGGTGTACGCAAAATTTTGTGACGCCAATTATTTCAGCTTCTAAACCTAAATCTACCAATAATTCGGTTTGAGAAGGAACTAAAGATATAATTCGTCTAGGAGTTTGATTAAAAGTTAATGATTGTTTAAGCTGATCGACTATTTTCATCTAAAATATCTTTCATTTGTTTCTGTAAGGCCTCTGCTTCATAAGCAGCAGCTTCAGCGAAATCTAATTGATTAGAAGCATAAATAATTCCTCTTGAAGAATTGATAAGTAAACCTACATCTTTACTCATTCCATATTTACATACATCTTGCAAATTCCCTCCCTGTGCCCCTACTCCAGGAACTAACAGAAAACTATTTGGAACGATGTTTCTTATTTCTTTAAAATATTCAGCTTTTGTAGCACCAACCACATACATTAATTGATCACTATGCTCCCAAGATTTTGAAGTTCTTAAAACCTTTTTATATAATTCTTCATCATCGATTATTTGAGTTTGAAAATCGAATGCTCCTTTATTTGAAGTTAAGGCTAGTAATATAGTATGCTTGTTTTTAAAAGATAAAAATGGCTCTACAGAATCTTTACCCATATAAGGAGCAACCGTAACAGCATCGAAGCCTAAATCTTCAAAAAAAGCTTTCGCATACATCGAAGAAGTATTTCCAATATCGCCACGTTTTGCATCAGCTATGGTAAAAATTTCTGGATGATTGGTATTTAAATAATCAATCGTCTTTTCTAAAGCTTTCCAACCTTTAATTCCGTAGGCTTCATAAAATGCAGTATTCGGTTTATAAGCAACCGCTAAATGATGTGTAGCATCAATTATTGCTTTATTAAAAGCAAAAATTGGATCTTCCTCTTCTAGTAAATGTTTTGGAATTTTATTTAAATCAACATCCAAACCAATACATAGAAAAGAATTCTTTTTTCTGATTTCGGAAATTAGCTGGTCATTCGTCATTGCTTCTTTTAAAAAGTTTCTCCTGATTCCTTTAACTTTTCGGTATTGTTTACCAATTGCAATTCATCAATTATTTTTTGAATATCACCATTTATGATATTACCTAAATCATATAATGTTAGATTAATTCTATGATCAGTAACTCTACCTTGAGAATAATTATAGGTTCTAATTTTAGCACTACGGTCTCCACTTGTTACCATAGAACCTCTTTTAATAGCATCTTCTGCTTGTTTTTTAGCTAATTCTAAATCATACAATCTAGAACGAAGCACTTTAAAAGCTTTCTCTTTATTTTTATGTTGAGATTTTTGATCCTGACACTGTGCTACTAATCCAGTTGGTGTGTGTGTTAACCGTACCGCCGAATAAGTAGTATTTACCGATTGCCCTCCTGGACCTGAGGAACAAAAATAATCCACACGTACATCTTTCATTTCAATTTGCACATCAAACTCTTCTGCTTCTGGGAACACCATAACAGTTGCAGCACTGGTATGAACTCTACCTTGTGTTTCAGTTTGTGGAACTCTTTGAACTCGATGCACTCCTGCTTCAAATTTTAAAACCCCATAAACATCATCTCCATTAATTTCCAATTGAATTTCTTTAAAACCACCATTAGTACCTTCACTAAAATCTACTACACTCGTTTTCCATCCTCTTCCTTCACAATACCTGGTGTACATTCTAAAAAGGTCTCCAGCAAAAATACTCGCTTCATCTCCTCCAGCTCCTGCACGAATTTCCATCACAGCATTTTTAGCATCTTCTGGATCTTTTGGGATTAATAAAAACTTAATTTCCTCATCTAATTCTGGAAGTCGGCCTTTAGCTTCATCCATTTCCATTTTTGCCATTTCAACCATTTCGGCATCACTACCGTCAGAAATAATTTCTTCAGCTTCATTAATATTATCTGTCAACGTAACATATTCCTCACGTTTATCCATTAATAATCTTAAGTCTTTATATTCTTTATTTAATTGAATATAACGCTTTTGGTCTGTAATTATATCTGGTTGAATGATTAAATCACTTACCTCATCAAAGCGTTGTTTTACTATTTGAAGTTTTTCTAACATAAAATTTTATTGTCTTACAAATCTACAATCTTTCTAATTACTTAAGTAAACAGAATAAGAAAAACTAAGTCCTTCTTTTTTAGAAAATGTTATTTAATAAAGGAACTCTCCAAATTCACTTTTAATAGTCAACTTTTTTGTTTCTGAAGCTTCTACCCTTCCAACAACCTTTGCATCTACATTAAAAGATTTAGAAATTTCGATGATATCATCTGCTATTTCTTGAGGAACATATAATTCCATACGATGTCCCATATTAAATACTTGGTACATTTCTTTCCAATCCGTCTCACTTTCCTCTTGTATTAATTTAAATAAAGGTGGTACTTCAAATAAATTATCTTTTATAATATGAAGATTTTTTACAAAATGAAGAATCTTAGTTTGAGCCCCACCACTGCAATGAACCATTCCATGTATCTCTTTATTAGTAAATTTTGAAAGGATGTTTTTAATAATTGGAGCGTACGTTCTCGTTGGTGACAGCACCAACTTTCCAGCATCCAAAGCAGTATCATCAACTGAATCTGTTAATTTTTTAGATCCTGAATATACCAAGTCTTCTGGAACTTCTTGATCAAAACTCTCTGGATATTTTTTAGCTAAATATTTATCAAAAACATCGTGACGTGCAGAAGTAAGCCCGTTACTTCCCATACCTCCATTATATGTTGTTTCGTATGTAGCTTGCCCAAAAGATTCTAAACCAACGATTACATCTCCAGCTTTAATGTTCGCATTATTGATTACATCACTACGTTTGATTCGAGCTGTTACGGTAGAATCTACAATTATGGTTCTTACCAAGTCTCCTACATCTGCAGTTTCTCCACCAGTTGAGTGAATAGTTACTCCGAATTCTTTTAAGTCTTTTAGTAATTCTTCAGAACCATTTATAATAGCAGAAATTACCTCACCAGGAATTTTATTTTTATTACGACCTATAGTAGAAGATAACATAATATTATCTGTTGCACCCACACATAATAAATCGTCAATATTCATAATTAATGCGTCTTGCGCTATCCCTTTCCAAACAGATAAATCCCCTGTTTCCTTCCAGTACATATAAGCTAATGAAGATTTTGTTCCTGCACCATCTGCATGCATCACCAAACAATAATCAGCATCACCAGTTAGATAGTCGGGAACAATTTTACAAAATGCTTGAGGAAACAATCCTTTATCTACATTTTTAATAGCATTATGCACATCTTCTTTTGAGGCAGAAACACCTCTTTGTGCATATCTCTTTGAAATTTCTTGGTCCATAATATCAAAATATTACTGCAAAAATAGTTAAAAAAAAGTCGCTCAATAATTATTAAGCGACTTATATAAATTCTTATTAAAGTTTATTTTAACATGATCATTTCTCGATACTTAGATAATGGCCAAAGTTCATCATCGACCAATAATTCTAATTTATCACAATGATATCTTATTGTATCAAAATATGGCTTAACTTTTTCACAATAAGCTTCTGCACACTTCTCTGAAGAATCAATTTTATTAGCTTTTTTGCGTTCTTCAATCATATCGGTAATACCCATATTAATTTTTTCGATATGCTCAGAAATTTTCTCTATCAGTTTTAATTGCTCTTTTGATAACCTCTTAAAGTCACTACCATAAATATCTTTTAACCCTTGGACATTTTTAATTAAAACATTTTGATACTTAATAGCTGTAGGAATTACATGATTTCTTGCAATATCTCCAAGCACTCTTCCTTCAATTTGAATACGCATGCTGTATTCTTCTACTTTAATTTCATAACGAGCTTCAATTTCTACTCTGCTCATAATGTTAAGTTCTTCATATAAAGCAATAGTTTTTTCAGCTACTTTTGCTTTTAAAGCTTCTGGAGTACTTCTATGATTACTAAGCCCTCTCTTTTTTGCTTCTATTTCCCAGGCTTTTCCATAACCATCCCCTTCAAATCTGATACGCTTAGAGTCTTTAACATACTCTCTAAGTACATTAAAAATCGCATCATCTTTTTTCATTTCCTTTTCTTCAATAAGCGTATCCACACTTTTCTTAAATTCTATTAATTGTTTTGCAACAATAGCATTTAACACTGTCATTGGCGTAGCACAGTTCGCAGTAGACCCAACAGCTCTAAACTCAAACTTATTACCTGTAAAAGCAAATGGAGATGTTCTATTACGATCCGTATTATCTAATAATATTTCAGGTATTTTTCCAACTACATTTAATTTAAGATCTGTCTTTTCTTCTGGAGACAATTTACCATTAGTTACTTTCTCTAACTCATCTAATGCTTTTGTAAGCTGAGTTCCAATAAATACAGAAATAATAGCTGGCGGCGCTTCATTAGCGCCTAAACGATGATCGTTATTAGCACTTGCAATAGAAGAACGCATTAACTCTTCGTAATCATTTACAGCCTTAATTGTATTGATAAAAAACGTTAGAAACTGAAGGTTACGCTTTGGAGTTTTACTAGGACTTAATAAGTTAATCCCCGTATTGGTACTTAGAGACCAATTATTATGTTTTCCACTTCCGTTAATTCCTTTAAATGGTTTTTCATGAAACAATACTTTAAAATGGTGTCTCTCTGCAACTTTTTCCATTATATCCATTAATAAGGAATTATGATCAACTGCAAGATTGGCTTCTTCAAAAATCGGAGCTAATTCAAATTGATTAGGAGCCACTTCATTATGTCGTGTTTTAACAGGAATACCTAATAACATGCATTCTGTTTCTAAATCACGCATATAATCCAATGCCCTAGTAGGAATAGATCCAAAATAATGATCGTCTAATTGCTGACCTTTTGCAACTTCATGACCCAACAGGGTTCTACCTGTTAACGTTATATCTGGCCTAGAAGATGCCATAGCCTTATCTATAAGAAAATATTCTTGCTCCCAACCTAAGGTTGCTATCGTTTTGGTAACATTTTTATCAAAATACTTAGCTACTGAAGTTGCAGCAGTATCCAAAACTTGTAATGACCTTAACAATGGTGTTTTATTATCTAATGCTTCTCCTGTATAAGAAACAAAAACTGTCGGTATACAAAGTGTTGTACCGTATATAAATGCAGGTGACGTCGGATCCCAAGCGGTATAACCTCTTGCTTCAAAAGTATTTCTAATTCCACCATTTGGAAAACTAGATGCATCAGGTTCTTGTTGCACTAGTTGTCCACCTCCAAATTTTTCAATTGCTTGGCCATCTTCTGTAGTTTCAAAAAAAGCATCATGCTTTTCGGCAGTAGACCCAGTTAAAGGCTGAAACCAATGCGTATAATGTGTCGCACCTTTTGTTATTGCCCATTCTTTCATTCCTGTTGAAATGTGATCAGCGATATTTCGATTAATTTTTGAACCATTAACAGTGGCATCAATCACACTATCATAAGAATCTTTCGTTAAAAACTGACGCATCGCCAATTCATTAAAAACGTTTTTTCCAAAAATTGAAGAACGTCTTGCTGGTTCTTCTACCGGAATAGGTTTTCTACTTAATGCTTCATTGATTGCCCGAAATCTAAGAGTTGCCATATAATATACTTTTAGTTAATACTATTAAAAGCACAAAAATACTACTTTTATTAAAAGACCCCCTATTTTTTTATTAGATTTTAAAAAAAAACAAGTTTTTTTATCAACACCCCCTGTTTTTTTGTTGATAGCTTGAGTGTAATTTACTCAAAAGTTATATTAATCGAAATTTAGGAAGATTAAGCCCATAAAAATGGTATATCCAATAAATAGAATAATTCCTTTATACCTAGTTAAAATAAAACGTTTGGGAAGTTGTGCCAATATATAGATGGTAGCAGAAAAACATATCATCCAAATAACATCTGTTAACACTAAAGACATACTAGACTCTAAAACAGTAATTGGATGTATGATAGCAGTAATACCTAAAACAGATGCAATGTTAAAAATATTTGAACCAATAATATTACCTATTAACAATGCCTTTTCATGTTTTAAGGCAGCAGCCACAGAGGCTGCTAATTCAGGTACACTTGTTCCAATTGCAATCATAGTTACTGCAATAACACGGTTACTTACATCAAAATAACGAGCAACATTAACCGCTCCTTTAACTAACAATTCACTTCCACCCCATAATGCAGTTCCTCCTATTAATAGCCAAATAAAAATTTTAACATTAGAGGTAATTTCCACATCGCCTTCAATAGGGTTTTTAGCCTTTTTAATCTTTCTATTTTTTTGAGCTTTTCTAATTAACATCCATAAATAAACAGCTAACGCAAGGATTAATCCAACTCCTTCTGTTCTTCCTATACCATTTCCAAATTTTAAAATAAAATACAAGGCCACAGAAAACAACATCATTACAGGCCAATTAAATCTATAAAAATCTTTATCTAAAAACAATGGAGAAATGATAGCAGTTATTCCTAAAACCAAACCAATATTTGCAATATTAGATCCAACGACATTTCCTAAAGCTATAAAGGGATACCCATCTAAGGCGGCTTGAACACTTACAAATAATTCTGGAGCAGAAGTAGCAAATGAAACTACTGTTAACCCAATTACCATTCTTGATAAATGAAATTTTAATGAAATCGCTACAGACGAACGAACCAAAAACTCACCTCCTATTACCAACAAAGTCAATCCCAATAGGATAAAAACAATATTCATATACATTAATATTATGTCGCGAAGATACTATTTAAAACACATTTTAAGAATTCAGTAAATACTAATCGCTACTAAAAAAAATTAAATCCAACCAAATTCAGAAAAATCTCATTTTATACTATTAGAATGAGACTTTTTTTATTTGTATTTTTAAAGCATGGAAAAGACATTTTTTAAATCACTTGCTAAAATTAACAAGATGCTACTACCCAGTTTTACTAAAAAACGATTGGATTTAGCTACAGCAAAGAAATGGCAATTGGCATTATTTGGATATCGTCTATGGGTAACTAAAAAAGCTTTGAATTAGAAATATTTTTTTTTAATTTTGCAAAAAAATAAACTATGATTAAGAATTTAATACTATTATCAATAACAGTTTTTCTTTTTGGATGTAATCAAAATAAAGAAAAATCGAAAAGCGTTAATAATACAACTTCAAATAATAAATCAATAATCTTCACGGATTCTACTACCACAAATAAAGTATATAAACATGATGAAATTATCAGCATCAATAGATTTGCATGCCATAAAAAAGATTCAACGTTAATTACTGGAGAGGTGAAATATTTTCATGAAAATGGACAAGTAAAACAAGTAAAAACCTTCAAGGACGGCAAATTAGACGGGGCTCGTATATTATGGGATTTAAACGGTCAATTAACACAAGAAGGAGCTTTTAAAAATGGAAAAAACATAGGCACTAGAAAAGCATGGTATGACAATGGTCAATTAAGAGCTGAAGCAACTTATAAGGATGGTGTATTAGATGGCTCTAAAAAAGGATGGTGGAAGAATGGTCAACTAAAGTCCGAATCTAATTATAAACTTGGCAAACTAGATGGTGTTAAAAAAACATATACAGAAGAAGGTATTTTAAAAGAATAAAAAATATTTAAGGATGGTAAAATTAATAATTTCACCATCTATTCTATGTACTTGCAAATAAAAAAAAGGAGTTACGTTTCTGTAACTCCTTTTTTTATTTGTAATCATATTAAGGCTGACTATGTCCTTATCATTGAACTCCGTTTTGAAAATTAAAAACCCGTACATATTTTCAAGCGAGCTTGATTTTACGTAGGGTTTTAAAACTTATTTGTGACCTCAAGCGGACAGAGTTCAAACTTTTTAGACAAGGATATTGTGCTAATAACCTCTAAATCAGCTAATATGATGATACTATCAAATTAAAAAATTATTAATTCAAAAACAAAGTATAATCAATATCTAATACAGTAAGACTATCGTTTACTTTTTTTGTGTTCTCAGATAATAAATCTTTAAAGGAATCTAACTCTGACCGATTGAATAACATCGATAGACCACTATGTAATGTATTGATTACTACTTTTCGTTTTATAGGCATTGAATCATATTTCGTTTCCCAATACTCAACATCTATTTCTGAAACATACTTTTGAAAAGATAACATGTCTTGTTTTCTTAGTTCCAGATAGATGTTATTAAAGGTCAGATGATATATTTTACATTCTTCACAAAAGGAAAGCTGACCATTACAATTTTTAGCGATAGTTTTAATTTGATGACACATTAAAGTTTCTTTTTAGTAGCAATCTACTAGGAGTTGCCCATTATTTTCAAAATCACTTAAGGGTTGTTGTAAATTAGTCCTCGTAATTTCCTCTAAAGTATCTAACACAGCATGCTGCATTGCCATAGAGCCGCACAACATAAAAACCCCACCGTTTTTGAGTGTTTTCGATACTTCAGCTTGTTGGTCTAGTAAAACATCTTGTACATACATTTTTTCTTCTGTCTGTGATAATGCTAATTGATAAGTAATTACTTGTTTTCGCAAAAGTTTATTTTCTAAAAATACTCGATAACAATCAAAAGAAGTTTCTATTCTTCCTCCCCAGGTTAATTGCACAGGTGTTTTATGGTGTTCATTGAGCATCCCTAAATAAGGAGCAATTCCAGTGCCATTAGCAATCAGCCATACCGATGAAGCTTGTTTTGGAAAATGAAACTTCACATTCTTTTCAATACGTGCCGAGATGGTATCACCTTTTTTTAAGGTGCAGAGGTAGGTTGAGCAAATCCCTTTCGGATGCCATTTAATACTTAACAGAATATCACCATCTATTTTTGCGATTGAATATTGTCGAGCATACGTATCACCTGGCGGAATAATATGCAGTAAATCTCCCGATTGGAAACGGCCTTTCTTATTTGGTCGCAATCTAATAAGGGCTGTATTGTCAACATTTAGAGATGTTCGCGCTATCACTTTATAAGACTGTTCTTTTTTAGCTTTCTTTTTTTGATGAGGCAATATAACTTTCAAGTTCATCCCTGTTCGTTCGTTCCAAGTTTTCACCCAATTTAAAAAAGCAATTTCTGATTGTTCATTTATTTTAACTAATGGGTTTATTGGCTTAAAACTGGAATGACCGTGAAATAACGCATCCACTTTTATTGCAAAGCGACAGTAATGCGGGTATAGTAAAGAACCAAAACCTAGTATAGAAAACTGTACGTTTCTTTTAGGTTGTATTGTACTGAATAATGATTCAAACTTTCGAGCATTACTTGGTGCATCTCCATCGCCATAAGTTGCAGCAAACACAATTAAATGAGTAGCATTTTCATAAGAGGTGTATTCATTTAAAGTAGACATATAGACCTTCTTTCCCTCATTTTTCAATGCAGTATAGTATGCTTTCGCAAAAGTGTGCGTACTTCCAGTTTCAGAACCTACAAGAAGAATATAATGGGCTTCATCTTTTGTCCATTTCGCAGTTATAGACGTACTCTTTCTTCTACGCTTAAAGCTCATTGAAAAACCTGAAAACATAAAAAACAATAAACTCAAACTAGCTAATAATAAAACAACAGACCATAGCACACTGCCTTGACCTGTATGCAATTGCATACTTAATCGGGAAGCTAGTTGAACAAACGGATAGGGTACTTCACTTATTATTTCTCCAGTATATTGATGCACTAGAAGCTCTCTATCGTCTAGCGCTATTTCAAAATAGTCTTCTGAATCTTCAGAAAAAGGAAATATAAATTTTCGAACCTCATTTAAAGTTAGATTCTGAAATAGGATGAATTCTGAAATAGGCTGTTTTGTTTCTATTTTAGATGGTGTTGCACTCCAATTATGCTCCATAGAATTACTTGGCAACAAAGAGAATTTCTCTGCTGAAAGATAAACACCCGTAACCGCTACAATGATAATGGGCACTAAAAACCATCTACCTAAAATAACGTGATACTGCTGTACAAAATCTGCTTCTTGAACCTTAGTAAACCATTTTTTAAATCCGCCTTGTCGTTGTGCTAATAAAAACAATCCTGTAACTGCTATAAAACATAGTAAGAATGAAACAACACCCACAAAACCACGTCCTAAACTCTTTAAAAACAAAGACCTGTGTAGGTTTGTGATAAAGCTAAAAAAAGGTAGTTGAGATTGTACATCGCTTAACTTATCTCCGGTAATAGGATGGACATAGATAATTTCATTAGTACCATCCTCAGTAATAACTGATGCTTTTACAAAATCTTCTGGGGTAACTTCTAAGGCTAAAACTTCGCTATACGTATCCTTTAAAACTTTCACCGTTTCAGAAAGGTAAACATCACTTAAATTAGTAACTGCATATCGTTGTGAAACCTCAGCTATAGGTTCTATTGCAAGTATCGCACCCGTAACTGACGCTACAATGATAAATAGTGCTGAAACTAAAGCAAGTATGAAGTGGCTATATCGCCATAGTGAACCTATCATAATGAGTTATTGTGGCATCATGCGTACGTAGCGAATAAATCCTTTTCCTTCTACTTTACTTTTCACACTTTCTGAAGTCAATTCAAATTGAACATCATCTGTGTAATACTCTTGGTCTTCTACTGAAGTTTCAAACCGAATGCTATACCCTTGATCTATTTTTTCTGAAGGGATTTTAATAACACTAATGGTACGTTCTCCTCCTGCAATTGTTTCTCCTGAGATAGCATCAACATCAGGACGTTGTTTTCCATAGAATTTCCACCATTCTGAAATTTCGCTATACCATTCGTTGTCCTTTCCCTGCACGTATAAAGTCTCTTCATACGCTCCTTCAGGATCTATTAAAGAGATAATTACATAAGCACCTTCCCCTGTATAATTAACCATTTGGATCATACATTTTACAGGAACTTTATCCATGCTAGAAAAAGCAGTTAAAAGGACAGTGGTGAGTACTAAAATTGGAAAGATTCTAATAAAGTGTTTCATCATTAATTAAGTTATAAAATTAAGGCTCGCCCAAACACTACTAAGGAACGAGCCTAACATTCCTATTGAATAATTAATTTCCTTATTTAGAAATAGCTTATTACTCATGAAGGAATTGTAATTCTTTGTTTTTTAATAATTCGTTCTCGCTGGCGAGATCAAATATTGTTTCGTCAAAATCGGTCATCACTGTTTTATCTGCACCTTGTGCTAATAGATATTTAATAATGGCATCATCTTCTGCTTTCATTGCAGCAATTTGTAAAGCAGTGTAGCCTTCGCTATTCTTTATATTAACATCGATATCAAAATTCGCTAATCGCTCTAGTAAGGCAAGATTATTTCTTTGGGTTGCAACATGAAATAACGTATTGCCATCACTTTGAGTTTGGTTCAAAGACAAACCGTATTCTTGTAATAGCATCAATTTTGCATCAAACTCCTTTGGATCTTTTTTGTTAAATGTATCCAACAAATAATACGTTAAGCTATTCCCTTTCGCATCTTTTGTATGAATATCCGCACCTTTATCCAATAGAAATTTTACAATAGCAACGGTATTTCTATTTACAGCCATCGCTAATGCGGAGCGCCCATTTTCATCTTTTGTATTGAAATCTTTTACATAAGCTGAAAGAAATTGGACCACTTTCAAATCATTGCTATTTGCAGCATTCATAAATGGCGTGTCGCCTCCATTATCTTGTAAATTTACAACTACGCCTTTGTCGATAAAATACTTGAAAACAGAAATGTCTTTGCTCTTATAAGCAATAGCGTGCAATGGATTACGTCCACGATCTCCAACTACATTTACCTTTACGCCTACAGCTTCTAAAAATTGATAAGTGCCTATAGTATTTTGATGTTTACGGGTTCCCTGACTAGCATATAAAATTGCGTTCCCACCTTCTTTGTTTAAAACTGTTGGACTCAGACCTTTTTTAATCAACAGTTTTAGGAAATCTATATTCCCACTTTTAGCTGCATGATTAAAAATAGTGTTTCCTTTTGGGTCTTTGTCGTGTATTATAAAACCTTTGTTTTGAAAATAGGCAAGCTTGCTTTCATTTTCCAAGTATGGAGCAATAAGAAATAATACCCCAACTTCATCCTCGTTTTTTTCTTGATATAATACCGCACCATTTTTTTCAAACAAATCATACACGGTTTCACTTTTCTGCCCCGTTGCCGCAGCAAAAGTTACAGGTGTATTACCGTGACTATCTCTACTATTTATGACTGCTCCTTTATCAAGGAGATACTGCATTATGTTAATATTTCCTTTATAAGCTGCCCAGAAAATATACGTCCGACTATCGTGTGTTCGTTTTTCTATTCCATTGCCTTCTAATGATAAAAGATATTTTATAGTTGTAGCATCTGTTTTTTCTAGTAAAGCAAACACCACACCATCAAAGGCGTTTTCATTTAAAGCCGAAGGGTCATTCCCTTCGGCTATGGCTAAATCTATCTGCTCCAAAGAAGGGTTTGCCTTCCAGAAATCTCTTGAATGGAAGACATTTTCTTGCGCTACCATTTCCGAAGAAAATAGGAACACAACAATTACATTTAAAAAGAACTGCTTTATCATATTATTACTTTTTTACAAAAGATTCTATAACAGGATTTATCTGTGCTTCTTCAGTGATTTCGTCATCAAATAGATGCTTATAGAGCGCTTTGTTATCTACTTTTTCTTCAAGGTTTAAATCTTGATTACGCCCATAAATCTCATTCCATTTTGAGCGTACTGTTGCCCATTTATTAGTATGATCTTCCCACCATTGAGCGGCAGCTGCACAGCGACTATCATCTACTTTTACATAGGTATTATACCCTTTCTCTTTAGCGAGAAGCAAGTCTTCTTTTCCTTTTTCACGGATGATTTTACTATTGTTTTGATCGTGTAACCAACCGTAATCTTTAATCTCATGACGGTTCCCGCGCATTAACAAGTTATAATCACTTCTAGTGGTGTATTCGCGTCTAGCTAATGGCGCTGTAGTAGTGTTCTCCCAATAACTTTTTCCGTCTACGTGCACCCAACTACCAGAACCCTCGTAGCGTGGACTGTCATCTACTTGATAGACCTTTTGGGTCCATTGATTTTTTACTTCTCTCTTTGATTTTTCTTCAAAAGTCCATTGATTATCTGCGTTATACATGTAAAAATCTGTATTCTCAAATAACCAATCTTGACGCCAGTGCTTGATAATCATTGGCTCGGCTGGATTCCCAACTTGCAATAAGTGTTGAATAGAAACCTTATCATTTTCATCTAGCACTAATCCTGCGTATTCTAAAGCCTTGTCTTGTTTAACTTTAGAAGGTTTGTACAATGAATCACTACTATAATTAAAAGTCTCAGCAAAGTTGAACGTCACTTCATAACAGCCACACATTTTTTTAATGGCTTCTGCATCTTGTTTCTGTTTTTTCTTTTGCGCCGTTATAGAAAATGTAAGACCAAACGCAAGGAGTGTTAATGCTATATTTTTCATTTCAGAATTATTATTTTATAATTAATTTTTTAGTCACTTTAGCATCTCCAGATTGAAAAGCCACCATATACACACCGCTTTGTAATGAAGAAACATCTAGTGATTTGTTATAAAAACCATTACTGTTTGAAACCGTTGTAACGAGTACTTCGGCACCAGTCATTGCATAAATTTTCACTACGTTGTTCTCTGTTACTGAGCCTGTGTTTTCATATACAATAGTTACTTTTCCATCTATTGAAGGGTTTGGATACATTCCGAAGGAAACATTTCCTGTTACATTTTCAAAGCCTAACTGACCTGATACATCTTCAAACTCAAAGGTTAAGTTACCCGTTGACTGACCTTCAAAGTCTGTGAAGAATAACCTGTACACCACATTGTTATCTTGTTTCACATAATACTTTTGGTCGCTGTATATTGTCCAATTACCCGTAAATTGTTTCCAGTCAAATCCAATCGTATTCATTTCTTCTAAATAGTCTAAACCATTAGGATTTGCAGTTCCAGTTTCTTCGTTTTGAGCAACGGTAACATTAGGATTGTGTAATACACCAGTAACATTGTAAAACTGCCCTGGAGGGTCTAAAAATGTAGTGTATTTTCTAAAAACGAAATCCCAGTCTCCTGCTGCAGGTTCTGCAATTACTTCTTCTTCATTTTGTAAACTGTAATAGTTGTATCTGTTATCTGGATTAGAGGCGTTAGCAACGATAGCGTTTATATCTGTAGACCAATTGGCACCATCCCAAGTAGCATATTTAAAATTATAAGCTCCAAAATAAGACTCGATAAAGAATTTTCTAAAGGTTCCGTCTGCATATTCTAATACGAATACAATCGTTCCTTCTACTGTGCTTGATGCTCCATTATACTCGCCAAAACCATAAGTAGCTGAAGCTCTCATAAATGCTCCATCCTTCCATTCTGTATCACTATTAATTAATTCTATCCAGGCGACTTGATCTGTAACATCGACCGTATCGTAGCCTCCTGGTGTATTTGCCACCTCATATACTTTAATCCCAATACCGTCATTTACGCGTACCCCAAGATCCATATTATTGTTTCTTAAAAAGGCAACATCCCAGCTAGCAGCCGTAAATATAGTTTCGGCTTGTGTATCAAGTTTATAGTATACTTCATTTGAATATCCTGCTCCCATAGATATGCTTACTGCTTCTTGAGCGAACATTAGTGTCGTGGCTAATAACATAGCCGATAGTAATAAATTTTTCATTGTAATTAATTTTTATTGTTAGTTTATAATTGATCTGATTTATAATAAATTGTATTTAAATTCTGGGAAACCACGCACACCACTGTCACTTAGTAATGCCGTAAATTTTAGTTTATAAAAGTTTCCATTAGGATCTTTTATGATGTAAAAAATGGTGTCAATAAGCACCTTATCTGCATTAATAACATTACGCCAAGAACTACCTATAGTACGTTGGTCTGATAAAAATGCGCCACTATTAACACTTGTTGCATCAAAAGCGTCATAAGCAATATCTTCTGTGTTCACTGTATAAGCGGTAACCCCTCCTTTTCGATTATGGAGTACGCCATCTGAGAAACCATAAGATCCCGCTCCAGTTAGAACATTAGTGAAAACGGTGAAATTGATGTCCCAATTCTCAGCCTCTGGTTCTACTAAAAGTGTGTTATTGGTGTCAAAACTGAAAAAGGTAAAGTTGTAATTAATGTCTTTTTCGATGAAAACTTCTTGGTGTGAGCTATCATTAATATTTGCATACTGCAACAAATAGCCGCCCTCTTGACGTAGCACTCTAATTTTTTTCCAACCTCTTTCATCTCCTGCAACTGCCGCACTTCCTGGCGCTGGAGTTTCTGTTCCTACTTCATAGCCTAAATTGACTAGGTACACTTTGTTATCTGTAGCAGTTGCACTTACTGTTGCAATTGCAGTTTTTGTGATGTCCCCATCTGGATTATCAATATAGACTTCATTTGCAGGATCAAAAGTTCCCACGGCGACTTGCGCTTGTAAATCACTAACATCTGCTTGTGTAACTGCATCAATATTTGTGCTTTCTAAAGCCGCTGCAGCCATATAAATAGATCCATTAATCCCAACACGAAATTCTGATCCTCCATAAAAACCTAAATCCCAAGTGTCTCTCTTGATAGGTGACTGTGTCTCTGTACTTAAATCTATATATACTTGGTTTTGTTGGTTAGGGCCACCTACCATTGGTATAAAACCACGTCCTAATGATGCAGCGCTGTTTAGAGTGAAGGTACTGTTACCCTGTATCACAGCATTGGGATAGTCTACCTCTAGAATGTTAAAGTTAATCTCAACTGTTTCGTCTAATGATCCATTCAGTTTTACAAATGAAAATGCTGTTCCATTTTCCCCGGGATTTATTGCTAATGACACAGCACCCTCTTCTAAGGGTGGATTTGTTATAAAATCTATTCCATATACAGCATTAATAGCGTCTATTGAAAATTTCATTGATCCATTAGTAGTAGTCGTTTCAGAATACACTAGGTTAATGTCTTGTGTAGTTTCTATCTCTCCAAGATTTGCTGAAAGGCTCTCAAATGCTACTACAAATGGATCTGACATAATTTCATTTGCATCATCACTACTACAAGAAAATAGTAGAAATGATAATACCAAAAGAGATGAAAATAATTTTAAATGTTTCATTTTTATAGTGTTAAATTATAGGTTAGTTTTAAAAAATAAGAGCGTCCATAACCCAATGGTATTTGTGCTGGCGGACCGCTATGAGTTCCTCCTTCTAAGGCTGTAGTATTTACGGCTGTTACATCAAAAAGGTTTCTACATCCTGCGGTAGCTATAAATGCTCCATCAAAAAATGATTTATTTAACGTGGCGTCTAACCAACTGTATGGATCAGTCTCTCCTGCTCTAAATTCTTGTTCCCCTTGCTCATTAGCTTTTTCCACAAATTGTTGTTGTCTGCCTATATGCTTATAAAAAAGTGAGAACGTACTAGTGTATTTAGGAATCGTATAAGAAAGGTTTGAATTGATTTGTAGGTTGAATAAGAAATCATCATTAGTTTGAGTCCTGCTATCGAGCACTTTAGAAACCCCTTGTAATGAGGCACCTATTTGACCTTTAAAATTTCCGATGTAAATTTCGTTTTCAGAAAAAACACCTGCCGATTTAAAACTATCAATGTTACTATACTGAAATGCCAAAGGACTTTGATTAACCACAATTAATTCAATACGATCTTGTAATCCTAAATAGTTGAAACTCAATTTATTTTTTAATCGAATTGAGCCATCGGCAAACGAGCTCTTCTTTTTAATATGCAGGAAAGCAGAGACTCCTTTTTCAGCTTCTAAAGCAGGGTTTCCCTGTACATCGTGATTTACATCTACAAAGAAGGTATACAACTCATCATAGTTAGGTGTTCTATTTGCAGAACCTAGTATGGCGCGTAACTCCCAATCTTCTCCGATGGTTTGCTTAGCACTTAATGATCCTATTAATTGTGTGTCAAATAAATTACTGAAAGAAATCCTTGCACCAGGACGAAATGAGAAACGATCTGTTAGTTGAATTTCTGAAGCTACAAAAAAGTCGTAATTATTAAGCGATTGTGTAACGGCATCTACACCAGGAGTGATAACTATAGAAAGCGAAGAACCAGACCCTTTTTCATTAGTAAGTTCATACCCAAATTGCAGATTAGCTTTTTCTGTATTTAGGATATTACTAAACGTCCCACGAGAGAAAAAAGCACTTCGACTTTGATACACACCTTCTTCTATATTTTCTTTTTCTTGACTTCGTATTCTGTAGGTGTATTGCTCTAAGTCTTTTGTTTGCTGCTGATAAGAAAGTGAAATATTAACTCCTATTTTTTTTAAGAGTGTTCCTGTACCATTGAGATGATGATAGAACCTATTATTGCGATATATCTCATCTACTGCTGAAGGGTTTGTGGTACCTGTAGCGGGGTTTTCATTTATATCTATATTTTCAGCAAAGCGCTCAATACGTTCGTTTAAGTAATCAAAACGATAGAAAACATTCAAGGCTTCCGTTTTGTAAGCTACTAAAGATTTTGCGTTCAGTTGTAATTTAGGTAACCATTCGTGTCCTCTTAAACCGTCATTAACATCATAATTTTCTCCCTGTTTCTTGTTAAAAAATCCTGCGAAGTCATTACGTGTAAACACAACATTTGCATAAAGCTTTTCTGTTAAGTTGTGCCCCACCTTCAACGATTGGATATGACGACCTCTATCAAACCATTCATATTCGCTACCAATAGTCTCTTCTTGAACATAGACGTTAATATCCCAATCGTTGCGAGAAGACTTTTTTGAAATAATGTTAATGATTCCTGAGACTGCATTAGATCCATACTGGACACCCATAGCTCCCTCAACAATTTCTATTCTTTCAATATCGTCTAGATTGATAAGCGTTAGGTCTGTATTATTACCAACACCTTCTTCATTAATTATTGGCACATTGTCAATTAGCACTTTAAAATATTGACTATCCAATCCAAATAGACTTACGCCACTTTTTCCCGTAGAAGTGTTAGGTGTAATATTTAAATTTAAAGTAGTGTTGAGAACATCTGCTAGGGTATTACCTGCTTGACGTTCAATGTCATTTCTGGTAATCACTTTTACCTCAACTACAGATTTTGAAACCGATTGCGGATTAATTTGCCCAGTAACTACAACTTCCTTTAGTTTTTCTGTGTGGATAGAATCATTTTTCTGCTGAGTTTGACCAAAAACAGTAGCTAGAAAAAATAAAAATAAAATAGTATTTATTGTTCGCATCAAATATTTATTATTACAGTGCAAAACTAGTTATTTTTATTCAATCTAAATAAGAATAATTAATTATTTATACAACTATTAAGAACCATTCTTATTAGTTATTTAACTAATAATCTGTTTACCAGCTATTTATTAATTAAAATATTATATAAAGGATACTATAATGGTGAGATTAAAGTACTAGCTACCACTAAACCAAAGCGATACGAATCCTACTAACGTAAGTAAATACACATTAACTATGCATATAACGCTAATGGCTTAACGCTTCTTTATAAAATATTTAACCAAGGAGTTAGTCTAATTTTTAGAAGGCTCATCTGTAATGGATAATTTAAAAAAAAACTAAATTTTATCTAAAAAAACATCGTAATCTATTAATTATGAGGTTTTGTGACCACGGCAAGATTGACTGTGCCATTCTTAACAAAGCTCCGCTTTGAAAATTAAATACCCGTACTCAAAAATTCAAGCAAGCTTGATTTTATGTACGGGTATTAAATTTATTCATGACTACAGCAAGATTAGCACTGGTGTTCTTTTGTATTCCCTTTTGTAAATAGAAAGTTTATTTGCTATCGCAAATACTTTTTCGTGGTAGTTTACTTTCAAAAGATTTCACCTTTTTTCGTTTTATACCATAAAAAAAGTCCATTACTTTCGTAATAGACTTTCTGCTTGTAGTGACCACGGCAAGATTCAAACTTGCAACCTCCTGAGCCGTAATCAGGTGCGCTATTCAGTTGCGCCACGTGGCCGTTAATGGGCTGCAAATATAAAAATATATTATTGATAATCTAATTAAAAAACTGAAAATATTCCACTGTATTTTAAATGATTTCTGCACTTAAATCTGCTTGAATTAATCTGGAACAACGAGGTTCTAAATCCTTAAAAGACCCTGTCTTAACAGTACATTTTCCTTTATAATGAACAATAATAGAACATTGCTCTGCCTGTTCTAAAGTATGGTCACAAACTCCAATTAATGTTTCTACCACATGATCGAAAGTATTTACATCATCATTAAACAAAACAATTTGATGCTCATTAGCTTCCTTTTCTACTACATCAGTTTCTTCTTGTATTTTTTCTTTTGTTCCCATAAAAAACAAACTTTCTTTTTACTTTCTAAATTTAGCCGCAATCCAATTATTGCGTTCTTTGTTTTCAACGAAAGTTAACCCTAAATTATTACAAGTCTTCGTGATTAATTCCAAATCTTCTTTATAAAAACCACTTAAGTATAAAGTTCCATCCTCTTCCAGACTGTTATAATAGATTCTCATATCCTGTAACAAAATATTCCTATTGATATTTGCAATGATTACTTTATACTTTTTTTCTTTAAAAAAAGAAGCATCATCTTGATACACAGAAATATTTTTACAATGGTTTCTTTCTAAATTTTCAACAGAATTTTCATAACACCATTCATCTATATCAACAGCATCTATTTTAGTTGCTCCTTTCATTTCTGCTAGGATAGCTAAAACAGCAGTTCCACAACCCATATCTATCACCGATTTTTCTTTAAAGTCATTTTCCAAAATAAACTGAAGCATCATAAAAGTAGTCTCATGGTGTCCTGTGCCAAAAGACATTTTGGGTTCGATGACGATTTCATATTTCACATTAAATGGTGGATGAAATGGTGCTCTCAATGCACATTCTCCATTTACTTCGATAGGATTAAAATTCTTTTCCCATTCTGAATTCCAATTTACTTGTGGTATTTCAGTAACCAAATAACTTATTTCAAATTCAGATGAATTTAAAATCTGTACTTCATCAACTAATTCCCTGTTCAAATCTTCTTTTTGAATATATGCTTTCAGACCCGTTTCTGTTTCTGTAAAACTTTCAAAATATAGTTCTCCTAGCTGAGCTACTAAAATTTCAGAAGCTGGCTGTAAGGGAGTAATTGTAAAATGGTATTCTATATATATTTGAGACATATTAAAATGCGTTTACTATTGCTATAAAATTATCAGCATTTAAAGCTGCCCCACCTATTAATCCGCCATCAACATCGTTCTTACCAAAAATTTCTTTGGCATTTTCAGGCTTTACACTCCCACCATAAAGTATAGATACTTCTTCGGAAATTGCTGAATTGTAATGTTCTTTAACTAGATTACGTATAAAAGCGTGCATTTCTTGTGCTTGTTCAGGGCTTGCAGTTTGTCCTGTACCAATCGCCCAAACTGGTTCGTATGCTAATACTATAGACTCCCAGTTTTCGTCTTCTAAATGAAATAATGCATTTCTAATTTGGCTTTCAACAACCATAAAGTGATTACCTACGCTTCTATCTTCCCATTTTTCACCAAAACAAAAAATGATTTTCATTTCCTCTTCTAATGCTTTATCAACTTTTAGTTTTAACAAATTATCAGCTTCATTAAAATATTCTCTACGCTCACTATGACCTAGTATCACAGTATTTACACCAACACTTTTAAGCATCGTAGCCGATATTTCGCCAGTATAAGCTCCATTTTCTGCAAAATGCATGTTTTGTGCAGCAACTATAATACTTGAATCTTTTAATAGTTTAGACGCTTCCAATAAGTTTACAAAAGTTGGTGCAATCATTACCTCCGCATTGGAGGTTTTTTCTTTTTTCAATAATTCAGAAATCAATGTATTTGTTGCTACCAAATCATTGTTCATTTTCCAATTTCCTGCTACTATCTTTTTTCTCATACTTTATAACCCCAAGCTAATCAGGGTATATATTTAATTAAAATTAATTACTCAATGCTTTACTAATTCTTTCATCATCAGCTTTTATAGCCTTATATAACGTTATTTCTCCCTCGGGATTTACCATCAAATATCTTGGAATCCAATCTAAATTTAAACTCGAACAAAAATCACCTTTCCAACCAGATGTAATGTAATAATGCTCTCCTTCAATATTTAAAGCTTTTATCGCTTTTTGCCACTTTTTTGTCGATTTATCTAAAGAAAGGAACAAAAACACAGTATTTTTATTGTTTTTTTGTATTTTTTTAACTTTTTGAATCCCTTTCACGCAGTCACTACACCATCCTGCCCAAATATCGATGAATATAGTTTTACCTTTATATAAATCTAATATTTCAAAAAAAGTAATTTCCACTTCTTCATTAGTTAACAATACATCATTTAATGCCTTTTCACTAAATGAATTTTCTTGTGCTTTTACTGAATATATAGCAAAAAATAAGATGATTAAGAATAAAAGTTTCTTCATAGGTTTTATATTATGTTTCAATATGTATTAGCTCATTTTTAATCTCTAATTTTTGGATCCAACCATCCATAAATAACATCTACAAAAATATTAATTATTATAAATAAAGATGCTATAACAATAACTGCTCCCATGATAACTGGTAAATCTAAGGTATTTAATGCGTCAACTATTTCTTTCCCTAAACCATTCCATCCAAAAATATACTCTACAAAAACTGCTCCCGCTAACATGGAAGCAAACCATCCAGAGATAGCAGTTACAACAGGATTCATTGCGTTTTTTAAGGCATGCTTACTAATAACAGCAAACTCACTTAATCCTTTCGCTTTTGCCGTTCGAATATAATCGGTACTCAAAACTTCTAATAATGAATTTCGCATTAACTGACTCACTACTGCTAATGGCCTTATTCCTAAAACAATTGCCGGTAATATTAAATTCTTCCATTGAATATAAGTTCCATTTCCAAAATCATCTACTTCATATAAACTTCCAGTCATATTTAATCCTGTATAATTATGAAGTAAAAAACCAAAGATCCAAGCAAATAAAATAGCACTAAAAAAAGAAGGAACACTCATTCCGAAAGTACTTACCAACTGTATTAATTTATCTATCCAACTATCTTTAAATTTAGCCGAAACAATCCCTAAGAACACTCCTAAAATCATAGCAATGATAATCGATGATACTGCTAAAACAAAAGTATTGGGTAATGTTTCTGAAATAACAGCACTTACTTTTTTTCCGTTTTTTTGAAATGATTCTCTTAAATAAGGTGCTTTTATAACAACATTTGTTTCTCCTACATTAAATAATTTTAAACCCGTATATTTTTTATCAGAGAAGTAGGTATAGTCGTTTTCATTTAAACTATGAAACGATATGGGTGAAAGATCATTTATATAATACACATATTGTTTACTAAGAGGTTGATCAAAACCATACTTCTTTTTTACAATTGCAACTTGTTCTGCCGTTTCATTTTGCCCTAGCATCATTCTAGCTGGATCGCCAGGAAGTATATTAAACAACAAGAAAATAACGGTCACAACCCCAAAAAGAGTAAGAAATGCATATCCTATTTTCTGAAGTAAATAACCAATCACTATTTATTATTTAATAGTTTTAATTTTGAAATATCGTTCCAATGCAATTTTTGTTTTATGGTTCCTTTTTGCAATTCAATTAAAGAAGGATTACTTCGAATGATAGTTTTTAAGGCAGTTTCATCACAAAAATAGAAATCAAAATTTAACTGATGTTCTTTAGTTAATACCTTGGTTACTTGTGGACTAGAAGCGGAAAGCCCAATAACTTTATATCCATTTTTTATAGCTTTATCGGTTGCTTCTTTAATATTAGCAAAACCTTCTGTTTCAGAATTACTGATGCTATAGGCAATAACTACAATTAAATTATCTTCTATTAAAAGTTCAGCAGAAAAATCCTCTCCATCACGTTCCATCGTGAAATCATGTATTGGAGGCTCGTAACCCTCTTGGATCATAATGGTTTCTACGGTATACGTTCCTTCTTCTTTTGGAAAATCTCCATTAGTAACAATTACTTTTTCAGCTCCATTATAAGTAAAAGTCCATCGATATTCAAAAATTGGTTGCTCGGCATTTGGAGGGTACGCCATACCTTCCGTTATATTTGCTCCAATTTTATAAGGTCTAAAATCTACTACTGGCAAATGCTGTAACACATAGTAACCAAAAGCCATACAAGCAATAAAAGAAATATAAACTATTATTTTACGAAGATTTGCTGTGAAAATTGGTTGAATAAAGTTTCTTCCAAAATATATAATTAGTAATAAAATCAACAATACGATATCTTTAGAGAAAGACTCCCAAGGTGTTAATTTAATTGCATCTCCAAAACAACCACAATCGGTAACTTTATTAAAATAAGCTGAATAAAAGGTTAGGAATGTAAAAAAGATAATCATTAGCAAAGAACTCCAAATGGCAAACTTTTTAGCGTATCCTAAAAGAAGCATCACTCCTATCATCACTTCAAAAATAACCACAAAAATGGCAATTAATAAAGCAAATGGAATAAATACTTCTAGATTCAGTACATCTGGAGCGAAGTAATCTTTTAACTTAAATGAAAACCCAACTGGATCATTCAACTTAATTAATCCGCTAATAATAAATAACACACCAACTAATATTCTGGAAAGGGTTACAATTTGTTTCATAATTCTATATTATTTAATTAAATCGGACATATGCTGTTCGCTATTAGTAACCTCTTTTGGTTAAGAAATTTTAACAAGCTCGTTTCATATATTTAAAATATTGTTTTTAAGCTTGCTCTTCCTCTAAAAGTATTAGGGCAAAAATTGCATAATTAATCATGTCTTGATAATTGGCATCAATACCTTCAGATACTAATGTTTTTCCTTTATTATCTTCTATCTGTTTTACTCTAAGCAATTTTTGTAATATTAAATCGGTTAGAGAACTCACTCTCATATCTCTCCAAGCTTCTCCATAATCATGGTTTTTATCCATCATTAATTGCTTCGTAATTTTCACATTTTTATCGTATTCACTAACAGAGTCCTCCATGTTTAAGTCAGGTTGTTCGACAACACCTAATTCTAATTGTACTAATGCCATTATAGAATAGTTAATAATACCAATAAATTCACTTATTTGACCTTCTGCTACTTTTTGTACTTTGTTTTGTTGCAATCCCCGTATTCGTTGAGTTTTAATAAATATTTGATCCGTTAATGAAGGCAATCGAAGTATTCGCCAAGCACTTCCGTAATCTCTCATTTTATTGATAAACAGGTTTTTACAAATTTCTATGATTTTATCGTATTGTTTTGAAGTATCTGCCATTAGGTCTGTAAGATTTTCCGTAAATTTCGCTTAAATAAATCAATTTAAAAAATTGAAAACAATTAATTGTAAAGGAAACCTTATCGATTTATCAACACCCAAAGTAATGGGTATTATAAATTTAACTCCAGATTCGTTTTATGATGGAGGAAAACTAACCTCTGAAAAAGAAATTATTCTTCAAGCTAAAAAAATGCTCAATGAAGGAGCAACGTTTTTAGATTTAGGAGGTTACAGCTCTAGGCCTGGAGCCATATTTGTTTCAGAAAAGGAAGAATTAAATCGAGTACTACCCGTAATTAAAATTCTATTAAATGAATTTCCTGAAACCCTTTTATCAATAGATACCTTTAGAAGCAACGTTGCAAATGAAAGTATTTCTGCTGGCGCTTCTTTAGTTAATGATATTTCTGCTGGAAAATTAGACGATCAAATGTTTAAAGTCATTGCTCAACATCAAGTACCTTATATCATGATGCATATGCGAGGAACACCTCAAACGATGATGCAAAACATCAATTATACAGACTTAACAAAAGAAGTTCTTTATTATTTTTCTGAAAGAATTGCTAAAGCACGATCTTTTGGAATTAATGATTTAATTATAGATCCTGGTTTTGGGTTTTCTAAAACATTGGATCAAAACTATGAGCTTTTCAATGATTTGGAACTATTTAAGAATTTGAATGTTCCTTTTTTGATTGGAATCTCAAGAAAATCAATGATCCAGAGAAAAATAAAAACAACAGCAGCCGATTCATTAAATGGAACTACTGCACTACACGCTATTGCAATTCAAAAAGGCACTTCCATACTTAGAGTCCATGACGTAAAAGAAGCTTTCGAAACGATTAATCTATTACAAAATTTGAAGTTTCATTAATAAAAACTACATTTACAAAAAGCTTAATCTCATTGGAATTATTAGACATTAGAATCATAGATATCGTTGATATTGTTCTCGTAGCATTTCTATTATATTATATCTATAAATTAATAAAAGGTACTGTTGCAATCAATATTTTTATTGGTATCGTTATCATTTATGCTATTTGGAAAATTACTGAACTTTTAGAAATGGAAATGCTTAGTAAAATTCTAGGAGGATTTTTAGGGGTAGGAATGGTTGCCTTAGTGGTTGTTTTTCAGCAAGAAATTAGACGTTTTTTATTAATGTTAGGATCTACCAATTTCAGTGTTCGTAAAAAATTATTAAAACAATTTCGAACTACTTCAGATCCAAAATTAATCTCAACAATCGATGCAGTAACTCAAGCTTGTAAAAAAATGAGTAAATCGAAAACAGGAGCACTCATTGTTTTTAAACGAAATAACAGTTTGGATTTTGTTAAAAGCACAGGTGATAAAATGCTTATGGAAATCAACCAACCTATTATTGAAAGTATTTTTTACAAAAACAGTCCTTTACACGATGGAGCTACGTTGATCGAAGATAATGTTATTACTGCTACAAGAGTCGTATTACCAGTTACCAATGATCATGACATTCCTGAACGATTTGGATTGCGACATAGAGCTGCAGTTAGTATTACTGAAAAAACGGATGCTGTATGTATTACGGTTTCTGAAGAAAGTGGCCAAATATCCTATATTTTGGATGGAAATTTTGTGCTTTTTAAAGATATTGAAGAGTTAAATGAATTTCTTGAAAGGGATTTATCATCTTAAAAAAGATAAATTTAAAATTTTTCTAGCTCGCTTCTTTTTTCAAAAACTGAACCTCATATAAGTTTTTATAATAACCGTTTTCTTTCTTGATTAATTCTTTATGAGTACCAATTTCAACAATTTTTCCAGCTTCCATTACAATAATTTTATCTGCTTTTTTAATAGTGGCCAGGCGGTGGGCAATAATTATTGAGGTTCTTCCTTTAGTTATTTTTTCTGTTGCAGTTTGTATCATTTCTTCTGAATAAGAATCGACAGAAGAGGTAGCTTCATCCAATATTAAAATACTTGGATTGCTTACATACGCTCTTAAAAAAGCTAATAACTGACGTTGACCAGAAGACAACATAGCTCCCCTTTCTTTAACATTATAATGATAACCATTAGGTAAGGAGCTAATAAATTTATGAACCCCAATTTTTTTTGCAGCATTCATCACTTCTTCTTCTGAAATAGCAGTATCGTTTAAAGTTATATTATTTAAAACTGAATCTGCAAATAAGAAAACATCTTGTAATACTACTGCAATATGGCTCCTTAATGATTTTAGCGTATACGCTTTAATAGACTTATTATCTATTAAAATTTCACCACTATTAATTTCATAAAAACGAGATAATAAATTAATAATGGTCGATTTCCCAGCTCCTGTCGCTCCAACAATTGCAACAGTTTCTCCAGGAGCTACTTTAAATGAGATGTCTTTTATTACTTCCTCTTCTTCAACATAGCTAAACTGAACGTTTTTAAATTCAATAGACCCTTTAGTATCCTCTAATAATAAAGCTCCCGAATCATCAATATGAGACTTGGTGTCCAAAACACCAAACACTCTATGAGCAGCAACCATTCCCATTTGTAAGGTATTAAATTTATCTGCTATTAGGCGTAATGGTCTAAACAACATCTGCGATAGCTCGATAAATGCGACAATAACACCAAGTGTTATTACACCACCTTCAGCAGCATTAAGTCCACCATACCAAACTACCAATCCAATCGCAACCGATGATGCCATTTCTGCAATTGGAAAAAATATAGAATTGTACCAAACTGTTTTAATCCAAGCTTTTTTATGCTTTTCATTTATTGCTTTAAACTCTTTATATTCCGTTTTTTCACGAGTAAAAATCTGAACGATTTTCATACCTGTTATGCGTTCTTGAACAAAAGAATTTAAATTTGAAATCTGAGCTCGAACCTCTTCAAATGCAACTTTCATTGCTCTTTGGAAGATTCTTGTTGCATATAATATTATTGGCAAAATAGACATTACGATTAGGGTTAATTGCCAACTTTTATAAAGCATAACCCCTATAATTACAAGCATTTTAAGCAAGTCACTTATAATCATAAATAACCCTTGACTAAAAATACTCGAGATGGTTTCTATATCATTAACTGCTCTTGTTGTCAATCTACCAACCGCACTTGTATCGTAATATTTTAACCTAAAGCTTAGCATTAATTTAAAAAGCTTTACCCGTATATCCCTAATAACACTTTGACCTAACCAATTGGTGAAAAATATAAAAGTCAACATAAATATGACCTCTAACATTAATACTCCTATCATTAACGAAATATAGAAAACAAGGTTTTCCATATCCTTTGGAACAATAGACTCATCAATAGTCTTTTGTAATATTAATGGGCGTAACACTCCTAAAACTGACATCAATATAGCCGCAAAAGCAACATATAAAAATGTACCTCGATAATTATTAGTGTAGCCCAATAATCTTTTAAAGAGTTTTAAATCGAATGCTTTCCCCGAATCTGCCATACTAATTCCCTGTGAAGACAGAGATCTTATTTAAATTAATTTTTTATTCGTTCTGGATATACAACTTTAGTTAAATAAAGTCCTTTTGCAGGAGCAGAAGAACCTGCTTTACTCCTATCCTTACTTTTTAATATTTCATGAAATTGCGAAATAGATGTTTTCTCAAAACCTACGTCTAATAAGGTTCCAACAATTGCCCTTACCATATTTCTTAAAAAACGATCTGCTTTAATAGTAAAAATCAATTGTGAGTTTTCAACTTTCCAATATGCTTCTTTCACATCACAATTATACGTTTTTACATCGGTGTTAGAACGAGAAAAGCATTGAAAATCCTTATAGCTCAATAACACATTAGCAGCCTCATTCATTAAATCTATGTTGGGCTGATGATGAATTAGGTGCGAAAAATCATCTGAAAAAGGATTTTTTTGTAATGAAATCAAATATTCATATTCTCTTTCTAAAGCATCAAAACGAGCGTGTGCATCATCCTTAACACTAATAATATTTTGTATTGAAATATCTTTTGGAAGAAAAGAATTTAATTTGAATATTAAATCTGAAATGGAATCAATCGTTACCCTATCAAAATGTGCAAACAATTGTTTTGCATGCACTCCAGCATCAGTTCTTCCGGCACCCATTACTTGAATTTTTTCACGTAATAGTGTTGACAAGGCATGCTCTAAAACTTCTTGTACAGTAATAGCATCAGGCTGATTTTGCCAACCATGATAGTTTTTTCCATTATATGCTAGTTCTATAAAATATCGCAATGAATTCACAGAGCAATTATTTTCATTTGACAAAGATAGGCGGAGTATAAAAATTAAATTGGAGAATGTTTACTCAGAAGGCGAAAATGACGATGATTTTGAAATTGACTTCTTTTCTTGAAAATCCGATTGACTTGCAAGAATTTAAGACAAAGAAAAACAGAGATGTTACAATAAGTGTAAATGATGGTTTGGAATATCAGTATCATCTAAACATTAATGATTCAATTTTTTATGGTTATAATTTTATAACAGATAATATTGGAACAAAAGGAGTTAATGAAATAGTTGTTTTCAAATATGGAGAAAACAAACACAAATACGAAGACGAAACTGAAATATTGATTGAATTAAGGATTTTTAATAAAGATTAGGATTTAGGAAAAGCGAACCTTATCGGACTTTCGAAAACTGAATTAGAATCGGAATTCGGCAATGAATATCTGACTTTGGATAACGAAATTGCATACTCAATTAAAAATAAGGTCTTGATTATTGAGCTTGATAGCTCAAAAGTGAAATCCTGTAGATATATAAAACTTAATACGGAAAATGTTGAACAAGATTTAATTCGACAAATAGTGGAATAAAAGTACGATTTGCCAACACCGTGTATAATTCATTACTGGTTCTCGCCTAAGTGGAAAATCCTGCG
>CAJXEB010000007.1 GCA_913052585.1 uncultured Flavobacteriaceae bacterium
AGCATTTGGAATTTATCTAAAACTAATTAATAATACAAAAAATGACTGATCTAATTCCATACTTCGCAGGGCTAATAACTCTTCTTTTTGGCTTAGGTTTTTACTTAGCAATTAGAAAATCAAAAAACATAAAATAGATAATATTATTTATCTGCTAACAAAAAGTACTCTACATTAAATAAGAGAAGTTGTAGCTTGATTAGTAATAATTTGTTAACTAATTGTGTGCCAAAACTACAGCTGACAAAGCATATAATTAATTGATTATAAATTACTTACTAAAATTTAGATGGAATTTTATATCTGTGACTTGTTACCTAAACATCGCAACTAATCTTATACAACAACGTGGGCAATAATATGAAAATGCACTTTTTAATATTATATACTCTTCCAAATCTTGTTGAAAATAAAATTTAATATCGTATTAATATTATTACATTTACTTTATTTAAATTTTTTCAAATGAAAAGTAAGTATAAGTTATTGATTTTAGTCTTTGTATTTTTTTGTTCTCATTTTACAATACAAGCACAATTTAGTGAATTTGAATATGATGGTATTGACCGTCAATATATCTATTATGAGCCTTCAGAATTAAATGATAACATACCTTTAGTATTTGTTATGCATGGATTTACTGGTGATGCTAATGACATTAGGAATTATAGTGAAATGAATCAAATTGCAGATGAATTTGGTTTTGCTGTTTGTTATCCCAGAGGAACTATGGATTCGAATGGAAATCGATTTTGGAATGTGGGTTATGCGTTTCATGACAATGAAACAGTAGATGATGTCGGATTTTTAACTGAATTAGCAGAGTATCTTCAATTAACCCATGGATTGAACCCGGACTACACTTTTGCAACGGGAATGTCTAATGGTGGAGAAATGTGTTACATGCTAGCGTGTCAAGCATATGATACCTTTAAAGCTGTTGCTCCTGTAGCAGGTATGATTTTACAAGTCATATTAGACGAATGTGATAATAGCCCTCCAAACCCCGTATTCGAAATACATGGTTCCCAGGATAACGTAACCCCTATTTCTGGAGACCCAAATAACAATGATGGATGGGGAGCTTACCCAAGTATTCCTTTTACCATTGATTATTTTTCTGAAAAAAATGAATGTACAACGGTGGTGACCGAGACACTGCCAAATACGAATCTTTCAGACGGGAGTTATATAGTTAGTGAAAAACATCTAAATGGTATTAATAATAATGAAGTTTGGTACAATAAAGTAGTTGGTGGAGGTCATGATTGGCTTGGAGCTTGGGGTAATATGGATATTAATGCTGGTGAAGAAGCTTGGTTGTTTTTTCAAAAGTATATCGATGATATATTGTCAATTCCTAATCACGTAACACTAGAAGAAAGTGTTCGTGTTTTTCCAAATCCGACCAGTAATTTAATTCACATAGAAAGCAACAATCTGGAGGAACTTCATGAAGTAACTCTTTACAATACTTTGGGAGTACATTTAAACTTAAAATCAACTAATGGATCCATAGATGTAACTCATTTAAATACCGGAATTTACTTATTGATTATTAAAACTTCTAAAGGCACCATAACAAAACAAATTATAAAAAATTAAACGTATTTAATTTGTAAATTCGTTTATCGGATTGATCTGAACAGCATCTTTTCTGATGCGTCGAACTCCCACATCCTAATTTCACGTCCAACTCCGTGCCGAAGACTTAACTAATCTTATACAAACACCTTAGCAATAATTTTGAAAAACACACTGTACTTATTAACTATGCATTTAAAGCGTGTTAATTTTAGTGTCCTTTTTATTATATAATTTTAAAAGAGAATATAACTCCATAGGATTAAAAGGTTTGCCCATAAAACCGGTCATCTTAAAACGCTCAGTCCTTTCTTTTATGTCAGTTTGTGCATACGCAGTTAAGGCAATAATTGGAGTATTGGCTATTTTTTGATCTGGAAGTCTTCTTATTATTTTTGTAGTTTCATAACCATCTAGTTCTGGCATTTGCAAGTCCATTAAAATGACATCAAAACTTGCTTCTGTTTGTTCTAGAATTTTTAACACCTCGTTACCATTCATAGCAATTTTAAAAGTTACATTCCATTTTTCAAAAAAGAGTTTTAAAATAAGTATATTCATTTTATTATCTTCAGCAACTAACACATTTACATTAAGTGGTTCGTAGCTTGGGTGTAATTTTATCATTTCTGGTTCATAGATATTCAATCTATTACTCATTTTATATTCAATGATAAACGAAAAATCTGAGCCTTTTCCAGGTTCGCTTTTTAGTTTAAGGTCGCTATTTTGAAGGTTTAGCAATTTTCTACTTATGGATAAGCCCAATCCTGTACCACCATATTTTATTGAAGTTTCTGAATTTGCTTGTATAAAACTTTCAAAAATAGAGCCTTGACTATTTTCAGAAATCCCTATTCCTGTATCAGAAACAATGAATTCTAAGGTTACCTTGTTTTTGTTGACACCTAAACTTTTAACATTAAGTGAGATATTTCCTTTTTCAGTAAACTTTAAAGAATTACTTAATAAGTTATTTATTACTTGAGCAAGTTTTAATTTATCTCCAATAATATTATCTGGAACATCATTGTCTTTTATAATTTTAAAAACCAATCCTTTCTCCCTAGTTCTAATTGAAAAATGAGATTTTATACTTTCCAAGAAGTAATTTAAACTAAAATCTTTTTCAATAATTTTTATATTCCCAGATTCAATTTTATTAAAATCTAATAAGTCATTAATTAAACCTAATAGATGCTCACCAGAATACTTTAATGCTTTTAAGCTCTCTTCTTGTTTAGGCAAGTAGCTATCCATTAATAAGATATTAGTAAGCCCTGTAACCGCATTAAGTGGTGTTCTAATTTCATGAGACATGGTAGACAAAAAAGCATCTTTAGATTCACTTGCCTTTTTTAACTTAATTTCGATTTCTTTTAAATTTGTAATATCTACGATGCTTCCAATATATTTTTCAGGATTCCCTTGCACATCATTAATTAGTGTTGCTTTTACCTCAAACCACATTTTTTTATCATCCTTTATGTTTTTAAAAATGAATTTAATATACTTCTTTTTGAAAACAAAAACTTCTTGAAATTCTTTCTTTCCCTCAATGTCTTCAATAAATAAAAACTCTTGAAAGTTTCGACCCAAAGATTCACTTAAAGAAATGCCAGAATAGGTCACCCAAGCATTATTTAAAAATGTATAATTACCTTCAAGATCTGTCTCAAAAATAACACCAACCACATTATCAACTATATTTTCAAGTTTATTTTTGGTTTTATCTCTTTCTGATTTTAGACTTATATTTTTAATAAAAAGTTCTTTGGAACTCTCTTCCAAGATATTTTCAATATGCTTAACATCTTTGTCAAAACTTTTATAGGCTTCATTAACCGTGTTTAAAAATTCAGCAAATTTTGGATTGTCTAAATCACTTAAGCCTGCTTTTTTAAGCTGACGTCGTAATAGTCTATGTTGCTGATTTTTTAACATTCTGTGAGTGTCGTAATAGTCATTGTTTGGTTATGCAATTCGCAAGGTGAAAATTGTCCGAAAGGTGCTATTTCTCCGTAAGAATAAAATCCAGTAATACAAGGTTGATCTCCTAACACACCTCTAACCGCTTCTATCTCTTCTTCTACCATTTGTTTTAATACTAAGCGTCTGCCAACACAGCTAATTAATATTGCCACCTGTGAGCCGTTTTTCATTAATTTATTAGCAGATTTAGCAGAATCTTCTGCGCCATCAATAATCCTATCAATATTTGCTTTCATTAATCTAACATACGAATCTTGCGGAATGTTTCCTGCAAACGTTAAACTTTGATCCTCTTCATCAATCGCTAAAATTGTTCTTACAACAGGTGCTGCATTTCCTTTATCACGCATACTTAATGGAAACAGTAATCCAGAACTTGGTAGGTTTTTTGCTTGCTCTCCTAAAAAAGATTTATAAATTTTAAGCGCCGACTCTCCATCAAGTTCGTACAATACGTTCTTGTTAGATTTAGTAACCAGACGTTCTATACCAAAACTATCCCAACCACCTTTTGAACTATATCCAACTTTTAAATTATCACCATAAAGACCAAGTGCAACTATCGTTTTATCCTCAATTATATTACCATTAATAACAAATGTTTTTTCAAAATCCGAGCCATCTCCTGCCAAACCTCCAGTGATACTAACATTTGGTAATTTAGATTTTAAGCCCGAAACTAGATCTGCGCCATTCACATTTAAACCGTCACTAAATATTAAAACATGTTTTAAAGTATCAGTGTATAATTGTTCTGCAAGTTCGATACCAGCTTCTTCGCTATATAACATATCTTTTACTTTGCAAGTCACTTTTTTAAACGTGGTTTTTTCTAGTTGAATTGCAGTAAGTGATATTGTATCATCTTTTACAGTGATATCAGAAATTTCACCAGCAGTGGAGCATCCAATAATTGTAGCTTTTGGATACTTAATTTGTAAAAAATCTACTACTTTTTTCTTCCCCTCAAAGCTTGGAGATACAAACAATAATAAGATATTTGGATCAATACCTATTGTTGATAAAACGCTCTGCCAACCATCCTTAAAAAGTGACATTTGTTGTGCTTTCATAATTTAAATAATTCTTTTAATCGTTGATGTATGTAGTTTGTCGAATATAGTACAAATATATTTATTGACAAAATTATCTTTATTTATACCTTTACTATCAGCTATCTACTACTATCATTGGTAAAACCTACTAAATTATTTCTTCCTTTACTAATAATTGTGTGTATACTAGAGCATCTTTTTCTATTACTTTCGTAAAACAACCAATAATAATAATAATAAAGTCAACATTTTTAGGCAAAATATCTTCAATACCTTCGGAATTTTCTCTACTTCGTTTATAGTAGAATTAATCGATTTAAAAGAAGATAGAATGGTATTTGCTAGCGGAGACAAAAGAGAGTATTAAAAGGCTTAAATTTTCGTAAAAAACTAAAAAGCGTGCGGTAACACCGTGTAAAATTAGTACTAGGTGTTGGCTCATGTATGAAAATACTCCAGATGTTTCTCTGGTTCGTTTCATTTTTACTAATTTAGGTGCTTAACCACAAAACAAACGGTACACAAATACGCTGAACATTAAAAATGAAAATAGCGATACACTTAAATACAAAAATGAAAATATTATTAATCTTACTTGGAGTGGTCCTTATAGCTTTTATTGTGATACAACTTTTTGCTATGAATGGACAAAGGAACATTGAAACTTATCCTTATGTAGTCAATAAAAATTATGACACATTTGAAATACGAAGTTATGAAGCAACTTTATTTACTTCCGTTAAACTCACTACTAATCAATATAAAGATGCATCCAGTAAGGGTTTCTCTTTATTAGCAGGGTATATTTTTGGTAATAATAAAAGGAACGAAAAAATAGCTATGACTTCCCCAGTATCCATGTCATTAGAAGATTCTATGACTATGATGTTTATGGTACCAAAGAAATTTAAAAAAGAAACGCTTCCTCAGCCTAACCAATCACAAATAGAATTTAGGGAAGAACCTGCAAAAACAGTTGCTGCCATACACTTTGATGGTTGGGCTAATGATGAAAAAATAGCTGCGTATAAACAGAAATTAAAAGCAGCGTTAGATGCAGAGGGAATAGGTTATACAAACCGATTTTATTTTTTGGGATACAATCCACCATACGAAGTTTTTAATCGTAAAAATGAAGTTATAGTAGAATTGCAAAGCGAGGCTCTTGACCTCATAAAAAAACAATAAATTTATTGCTAATTCTAGTCTACACCCGAAAATAACGGGGGCTTTTTATTTATTAGATAAGGTACTTAATCGCTTAAAACCATAAACAAATCCTTGTTTTGATAGCTAGAAAATAGCTGTTTTAAATTTTTTCAACACCAAAGCAACTTTTCAATTTTAAGGTTGCTTTTTTATGCAGCGGAGTGAAACGACCCAAGCATCTTTTCGCTTTAAAAATAAGTGGTATTACACTTAAAAATAAGGTATTTTTCCCCTGCCTAAAAGAAAACCAAATAAGTATATTAGCACCAAAGGGATAATATAACACGTTGGCAGTAACCGGAAAAATAGATTTTGAATAAACAAATAGAATGATTAAAAAAATAATACTTTCAATTGCAGCCCTCTTTTTGATTTGGCAAACGTATCAACTGTTATTTAATATTGATAAATTGGAGACTACTTCATGGGGATTAATCATTTTTATCGCTTGGATTATTAACTTATTTATTACTGGAATATTCGCTTTTTCTGGTTTTGCTTTTCCAACACAAAAAATGCTACCAATATCATATTACAAAATATACCATCCTAAAAAGTTAAAGAGAACATATAAAGACCTTAGGGTTGATTTGTTCAGGAAACTCCTATTGGCCACGCTATGGAAAAGTCAGAAGCAAAGAAAAAAATATTTTAATGGGAAAGAAAATGGAATTTCTAACCTGGCAGAACAATCAATGAAATCTGAATTTGGACATTTAATACCTTTTATAATCATATGTTTTGTTAGCGGTTACTTAATTATAATCGGTTCCGTTAAATTAGGGGTATTGTCTCTTTTAATAAATTTGATTGGTAATTTATATCCAATCATTCTTCAAAGACATCACAGAATGAGAATACAAATTATAAGAAGAAGACAAGCGCCAGCACCGTATAAAATTTAATGCTACCAAAGCAACCTTTCAATTTTAAGGTTGCTTTTTTATGCAGCCGAGTTAAACGACCGAAGCATCTTTTCGTTTACTAATTAAATATTATTTAATCCAAACTAAAGGAACACCTTGGTAAACATTACGGGAAACCGCAACAACCCTTAAAAATTTCGCAATAGGTTTACAATTATTATGCACCTCCTTGTCATGCAGCGGAGTGAACCGACCGAAGCATCTTTTTGTTTTAAAAATAAGGGGTTTAAAACACGCAAAAAATTATACACAAAACGTTCTAATAACTACCAACTATTTCCTTTTAATTTTAAGGCAGCTTTTAAAATGTCTTTCTGGCTTATTTGACCCACTAATTTACCGTCTTCTATAATGGGAAACCGTCTTCTTTTGGAAGAAAGAAATTTTTCGGCAGCATCAAAAATGTTCATATCACCACTAATGGTTTCCACATCTTTAACCATATGTCCTTCTACATTTATATTTTCTAAAGGCTGGTTGTAATAACGGCTTTCGGTAATTTGCTTGATGCAATCCCCCTCGGAGATGATGCCAACTAATTCGTGGTTTTCATTCACAACGGGTCCACCAGAAATCCTATTTTCAATAAGTAAATCCATGACCTCCAACACCGATTGTTTAGGTTTAAATACAATTAAGTTTCTAGACATGTAATCAGACACAATTATTTGTTCCGATACTACTTTTTCAACCTTAGTTCTTCTTCCAATAAAGCTTTTAATTCCCATAATATGGCTATTTAACTAACAAGATTAGTCATAAATTGTAAGAATTCCTTACAGAAAATATAAACTTTCATTTTTATTGATATAATAGAGTACATTTAAAATTCTAAAAACTACATCTATGAAGCGTTTACAATCCATCATTTCTTTCTTTTTAATAATTGGCTTGGTCTACTTAAGTTTTTACAGTTTAATGCCTCAAAATGGAACTCCAGCCTCCATTGCTGAAACTGAATTCTCCACAGAACGGGCTTTAATACCCTTAAAGGAAATTACAAAAGCGCCCCATTATATAGGTACCGCAGAACACGCAAGAGTTCGAGCATATATTGTAGCACACTTAAAAGGCTTGGGTTTAGAAACCCAGATACAAGAAGGATTTATAATGAATCCTAAGTGGAAGAGTTTGGATAAATCGAAAAATATACTTGCAAAAATTAAAGGTTCTGGAGCCGGTAAGTCTCTATTGCTATTGTCTCATTACGATAGTGCTTTAACACCTTCGTTTGGAGCCAGTGATGCAGGAAGTGGAGTGGTTACTATTTTAGAATCGATTCGTGCTTATATAGCGAGTGGCAAAACTCCAAAAAACGATATTATAATTTTATTTACTGATGCGGAAGAAGTAGGATTGGACGGAGCTAGACTTTTTGTTGAAAATCACCCTTGGGCAAAAAATGTAGGGATTGCTTTAAATTTTGAAGCCCGTGGTAGTGGAGGTCCAAGTAATATGATTGTAGAAACTAATGGCGGGAATAAAAATTTAATCAATGCTTTTATGGAAGCCGATGTTAAGTTTCCGGCGGCATCCTCCTTAATGTATAGCATTTATAAAATGTTGCCCAACGATACGGATTCTACTGTTTTAAGAGAAGGAGGCGATATTGATGGTTTCTTTTTTGCATTTATAGACGATCATTTTGATTACCATACCGCCAATGATAATTTTGAAAACCTAGATCGGAATACCTTACAGCATCAAGGAGAATATTTGCTTCCATTGCTTCATTATTTTGCGGATGCAGACCTTAGTGCTTTAAAATCTACGGAAGACGATGTGTATATAAATGTGCCAGTTCTTAAAATGATTAGTTATCCGTTTGCATGGATAATACCGATGTTAATTTTGGCAATTTTACTTTTCCTTGGTTTAATCGTTTATGGATTAAACAAAAGGGTGCTTTCCATTAAAACGATGGCAAAAGGCTTTATCCCTTTTTTATTAGCGATTATTAGTTGTGGTCTGTTAGGTTTTTATGGATGGAAATTACTGTTGGTGTTGTACCCACAATACTCAGAAATACAACACGGATTTACCTATAACGGGCATACCTATATTTCATTTTTTGTACTAGCATCATTAGCCATTTTATTTGGGATATATTATCGGTATTCTAAAAAAACCAACGTTGCAAGTTTGTTAATTGCGCCACTTACTTTTTGGTTAATCATCAACGTATTGGTGGCTATTTATTTAAAAGGAGCAGCATTTTTTATTATCCCAGTTTTTCTAGGACTTCTTTCCTTATGGTTATTAATACGTCAAGAAAAACCCAACCTAATCTTAATGGTTATAATTGGAGCCTTAGCCATTTTTATGTTTGCGCCTCTTATTCAATTTTTCCCAGTAGGTTTAGGATTAAAAATGTTGGTAGCAAGCTGTTTATTTACCGCATTGCTTTTTGGAATATTGCTACCCGTCTTTGGGTTTTATAAAATGAAACGAATACTTTCTGTGCTGTTTATACTAGTAGCGATCGTGTTTTTTATTAAGGCACATCTAGCAAGTGATTTTACTGCGGAAAGACAAAAACCAAATAGTTTGGTCTATTATTATGATGCAGATACGGAAGCAACTTATTGGGCTACGTACGACAAACAATTAGACGATTGGACCCAAGGATATTTAGGTGAAAACCCTAAAGAAGCAGCTAACTATATCACTTATGCATCTGGAAGTAAATACTCCAGAGGTTATAGTTATGCTGTGGAAGCTCCTGCTAAAAACATTCCTTTATTTGAAGCGGTATTAAATAGTGATACGATTATAAATGACATTAAAAAGAGAACTTTTACGATCATTCCAAACCGAAATGTAAATCAGATAAGTTTATATGTTGAAGAAGGGATCAAGTTTAATTTCCTGTCTTTTAATGGTCAACGTTTACCATTAAACAACAATGAAAATAGTGCGTCACAAAAAATTAAGAGCAAAGAATTGGTGCGGTATTATGTTTCAGATAAGGATAGTTTAGAGGTTTCTTATGAAGTTTCAAAAGAGCAACAAGTTTCTTTTACGGTGATGGAATACTCGTATGATTTATTAGATCACCCTCAATTTTCGATTAATAAAAGAGCAGAAAATATGATGCCTAAACCATTTGTAGTCACTGATGCTATTGTCGTAAAGAAAAAAATTATCATTGATGACTTGCCTTTAAAAGTTAAAGACTCCACTAGTAATATTCTTATTTTAGAATAATAAAAAAGCCCATTAAGAAATTCTTAATGGGCTTTTTTTATAAACTATAAAGGTGCTACCAAATGCGAACACGTTCTTCAGCAGGAACAAACATTCCGTCACCTTCTTTAATATCAAACGCTTCATAAAAAGCATCAATATTAATAAGAGGTTGTATTGCTCTTACCATACCTGGAGAATGTGGATCTGTTTTAATTCTATTTCGCAATTCCTCGTCTCTAGTTAACGTTCTCCAAACAGTTGCCCAACTCATAAAGAATCGTTGTTCTGCTGTAAAACCATCAATATCTTCTGGTCTTCCATTCTTTTCGTACAGCAATTGCAAACCATCGTATGCACCTAAAACTCCACCAAGATCTCCAATGTTTTCACCTAAAGTAAATTTACCGTTGATGTAAACACTATCCAATACTTCTATCTTACTGTATTGTGCTGCCAAAGCATCTCCTCTAGCTGTAAATTGTTTTAAGTCTTCGTCAGACCACCAATTTACCAAATTACCATTGGCATCAAAACGGGCACCGCTATCATCAAATGCATGAGAAATTTCGTGACCTATTACGGCACCAATTCCACCATAATTTACAGCATCATCTGCTAAATAATCATAGAAAGGAGGTTGTAATATCGCTGCAGGAAATACAATTTCGTTATTTAATGGGTTAAAATATGCATTCACAGTTTGTGGTGACATTCCCCATTCTGTTTTATCTACAGGTTCTCCCATTTCAGATAAATTTTTAGCAGTTGACCATTTGTTAATTGCACTTATATTTTCAAAATACGTATTGCCTTTGTTAACCTCCATCGTCGAGTAATCTTCCCAGGTATTTGGATAACCAATTTTTACTGTAAATTTATCTAATTTTTCAATGGCTTTTATTTTGGTTTCATCACTCATCCAGTCTAGTTCTTGGATACGAGCTTGATACGAAGCAATTACATTTGCAATCATTTCTTCTGCGTTTTCTTTTGCCGCTGGCGGAAATTTAGCATCCACATACAATTGACCTAATGCTTCTCCAACATTATTGTTAACTACTGATAATGCACGTTCATCAGCAGGTCTCATTTCTTTAGCATCTCTTAAATACTTACTGTAAAATTCCCAGTTGGCTACTTCAATTTCTTCCGTTAAGCGACTTGCACTACTCACAAAAGTATCCCAACGCAATAGCGTTTTAAGATCATCGATAGGGTGTTCTGTTAAAAATGAATTTAAGGTACTAATAAATTTAGGCTGCGTTACGATAAGGGTATCAACGTTTTGTTTCAGCTTTTTATCAGCCATCATTTTTTGGATATCGAATGCTGGAATTAACAACTGTGTTTCTGAAATAGATTTTGGATTGTTATAATTACGCATATCTCTACTTTGTACTTTATCCAATCGAGGTGTTGCTAATTGCGTTTCCATCGCCAGTACTTTTTCTGCAGAAGCGTTAGCAGCACTTTCATCATCTCCTAAAAACTGAAGCATTCTTGAAATGTGTTCTACATATTTTGCACGAATTTCCACAGATTTTGTGTCCATTTCTAAATAATAATCACGATCACCAAGACCAAGACCATTCTCTGTAAGATACGCAGCATTTATAGAACTGTCATTTAGGTCTGCAAATGAAACAAAATCCATAAATGGGGAACTTACATTGGGAACCGTCATTAAAACGGTTTGAAGATCAGTTAGGTTTTCTATACTCGCAATAGCATCTAAAGCGGGTTGTATAGGAGTTATTCCAGCAGCATTACGAGTATCAACATCAAGTTTTGAGTCGAATAAGAATAAAGCTTTCGCCTGATCGGTATTCGAATCGTAGTTTCCGCTTTCCTTAGCTTTTGCTAAGATCTCCAACACATCTTTATCGGTAGATTTTCTCAAAACAGAAAATCCTCCCCAGATTGTTCGATCTTCAGGAATTTTTGTGTTTTGCATCCAATTTCCATTTACATAATTATAAAAATCATCTTTTGGATTTACGGTAGTGTCCATGTTTTCCAGAATAATACCGTGTGGTAATTCGTCTGCTTTATTAGCTTCACCACAAGATGTGAGCAACACCGCAGCAGAAGCGATTAAAGTTGAAAATTTAAATACTGTTAATTTCATAATAGAGTTATTAAGTTGATTTCAGGTTATTATTATTTATTTTGGTCTTCTAATTCGGCTTTATAAACAGAATCTAGAAATATTTCACGAATTTTTAATTCTTGATTTTCGCTGTCTACTCTTTGTAAATCGATAGCGTCTTTTTCAAATTTTTCATTAATCTGAACGAATAAATTTTTCACTGAAATATTCAATTCATTAAAATAGTCTTGAAGCCTTACAGAATCAAAATGAGCTTTATTTACTTCTTGGTTTAATAGTTGAGTTCTTGTTTTTACGACCATTACTCTTGAGAAAATCACTCGAGTATTTAAGGTATCAGGGATTTTTTTAATTAGAGAATCGATATGAGAAACCATAAGCATTGACTTAGTTTGAATGGCTTCCATAGTAGTACCATTAATGGTTTTTACTTGTTCTTCAAAATCTTCAAAAGCTCCCCAATGGATTACTTCTGCTCTTGCATTTACGGAGATTGTTGGAAATTCAAAATCAGTATGACCATAAATACTGGAATTTATTTTTTGAGGAATCACTTTTTGTGTTGATTCTTCTTTGTTATTTCCACAAGAAAATACGATTAAACTTACTATAAAAAGTATAGGAATTTTCATTTGACAAAAGTGTATAGCCACAAATATACAAGTTCTATGGACATATTAAAGTTAATTTTAAGTGAATGTAAAAGAGGAGAAAATCCGTATATTTACGGAACAAAAAAAATAAAAATTTTGAAGAAAAGAATACTTATAATAGGTGCGTCAGGTCAATTAGGAACAGATCTAACATTGCAATTGAGAAAGAAATACGGAAACCATAAAGTAGTCGCTACAGATATTAGAGAAGACGATGGCACCTTAAGTAAAGAGGGTCCATTTGAAGTTTTAGACGCTATGGATTATGAGGCCATTGAAGATGTAGTTATTAGGTACGAAATTACAGATGTTTATTTATTAGCAGCGATGTTATCTGCAACTGCCGAAAAGTTTCCGATGCGTGCATGGAATCTAAATATGAATTCATTATTTAATGTTTTAAATCTTGCAAAGGATCGGAAGATAAAGAAAGTGTTTTGGCCTTCAAGTATTGCAGTATTTGGCCCAACGACTCCAAGGCAAAATACCCCACAAAAGACCATAATGGAACCTTCTACAGTTTACGGAATTAGTAAACAAGCTGGTGAAAGATGGTGTGAGTATTATCACAATAAATATGGAGTAGATGTTCGCAGTATCCGATATCCTGGTTTAATAAGTTATAAAGCTACACCAGGTGGAGGAACAACAGATTATGCGGTAGATATTTACCATAAAGCCGTTAAGCATAGTAAGTATATATGTTTTCTAGACAAGCAAACCACGTTGCCTATGATGTATATTGATGATGCCATAAGAGCGACATTAACTATAATGGATGCTCCTAAGAAGGCTATTAAAGTAAGAAGTTCATATAACCTATCGGGCTTAAGTTTTAATCCAATTGATATCTCTGAAAGTATTAAAAAACAAATTCCAAGTTTTGAAATATCTTATGAGCCAGATTTTAGACAAAAAATTGCAGATTCTTGGCCACAAAGTATAGATGATACGGATGCCACAAAGGATTGGGGCTGGAAAAACAAGACTTCATTAGAAGAAATGACCGATATAATGCTTAAGAATTTATCGGATTAAAAGGCCTATTAATCAACCTTTAATACAAATAGTAATGCAACAAATAAATAAATTAAAACAGTTAGGAAAAGGGGTGTTTTTTTTTGTTTTTATTAATTACTACAAGTGTTTTTTTACTTCTTCTTCTACTATTTATGTTTAGAATTAATAATAAATGGAATAATGATTTATTAGCAAAGAACTCCGCCATAGAGGATTAAGCAAAAACTATTTTAACACACCTAATTTCTTCTTCCTTAGTTGTTGGAGTTTTTATTTCTATTTTTTTCTATAATTCGATTATACCTGCTTTAGTAGAGCTTCAAACTTTTTTTTATGGGTATGATTCTGAAGGTAATTTAAGTTTTTCATTAATTTATTGGTCTACTTTCTCCGATACTATAGGTGTTAATAGTGAAATTGCTTTGAGTATTTATGCTCAACTTAAATAAAATAATATGCAAGCACCAGTACCAGTAAGAAGAATTATTAAAGAATAAAAAAGAGCCTTATTAGAATTAATAGGGGCTCTTTTTTTAAATAATAGTATTTTAAAACCAAGGTCGTTTACCAACTTGATAGGTATTGTAAAATTCTTCATCACTTTTTGTTAGATAAATGATGCCTTCTATAAGTCCTACAATTCCAGCAGCACCACAAGTTATAAATGTGATTACTATTTGAATGATTCCTTCTTTATTATAACCCAAAATAAATTTATGGATCCCTAACGATCCAAATAAAATAGCCAAAATACCAGCTATTATTTTTTTGTTTTCGCCGTTAGCAGTTACATCATTCCAGCTTTCTTTAAACTCATTAGCAGTTTGCTTAGCCTCTTCTTCAAATGACTTGTTGTTTTCTTCGCTCATTATTAGTTGATTTTTATTGTTTGTTTTGTAAAAGTAATAAATATTATAAAAAAGACTATCAATTGGTTCCCAAAGTTGAATTTTATTGCCTTCATTATCTAAAATTCAATCAATATTTTGTTTTTTTTGGTCTTCCGTTTTAAAAAGAAACCTCCCAATTCAGTTGCTTATTTGATACGATTAGCTTTTAATTTATTCAAATTTAAGCACTATTTTATTTACAATTACTTGGGCTAATTTTTCTTTGCTTTCTAATGTCCATCCTGCAACGTGAGGACTTAATATCACATGGTCCATACTTAATAATTCGGAAAGTGATTCTGGAATTTCATTAGAAAATAATGATTCAAACGAACTTTTTTCAAATTCTAAAACATCCAAGCCAGCTCCTAATACTTTTCCGGTTTTTAAAGCTAAAACTAAATCTGATGTGACCACACTTTTACCTCTAGCGGTATTTAATAACCAAAATGATTTTGAAAATTGATTGATAAAATCTGTGTTTATCATCTTATTAGTTAAGGGAGTCCAGGGAGTATGAAGACTCACAACATCCACTTCTTTTTGAAACGTTTTTAATGAAACTTGAGTCGCATTTCCGTCACCAACATGTTCCTTAATATCATAGCAAATTACCTTGCAATCAAAGCCTTTTAGTTTTTTTGAAAAAGCCTTACCCATATTCCCGTACCCAATAATACCAACGGTTTTGCCATCTAATTCGATGCCTCTATTTTCTTCCCGATGCCATAAACCGTTTCTAACTTCAAGATCTGCTTTGTTAAGTTTATTAAATAAGGAAAGAAGCATCCCTAAAGCATGTTCGCTAACAGCATTGCGATTTCCTTCAGGTGCAGCTATTAAAGTAATTCCTTTAGATTCTGCATATGGAATATCGATACTTTCTAATCCAGCACCTACGCGCGCAATAAATTTTAAATTAGTAGCAGCATCTATAAAAGTTGAATCACATTTAAACCTGCTTCTTATAACGATTCCGTCATATTCTGAAATGATTTGTTCAATTTCAGATTTTGAGGAGGTATAATCTTCTTCATTTTTATAACCAGCATCTGATAACTGATTAATGAGTAAGGGATGGTTTTGATCTAAATGAAGAATTTTCACGATTTATATTTTTGGATAATTACTAATTGTGTTTTCGTGTTTAATAGTACCGGTATGAGCGGTAGTCAATTTTTCAAATAACAGCACATGAACTTCTTCTCCATTTTTTGTTATAGGACAGTGTTCAACTCCTTTTGGGATTACTATAATTTCTCCTTCATTCACTATTTCGATGCGATCTCTAAAATGCATTTCTAAAGTGCCTTTTATAACTTGAAATAATTCGTCTTCTTTTTCGTGTTGGTGCCAAATAAATTCATCTTTAATTTTTGCTAAAAGCACTTGCATATCGTCTACGATTGCAATTTGATGAGGATGCCAGTTCTTGCTAAATTTCGAGAACTTTTCTTTAATATTAATAGAATTCACAGTCTTATAAATTAGTCAAACAAGGTACTAATTTCTTCTGTTATTTTAGTTGGACGGAGCGTTTTTCCATTTAATAAGCACCACGTAGTTTTTGCTTCGACGATTATTTTTTGATCACTTAATCTAACAATTTTATAATGGCGATCACTTTTAACACCTTCGTTTCTAGCTATCCAAGTAGTCAATTCTAATTTTTCTCCTTCAAAGGAAGCTGCTTTATAATTAATGGTGTGATTAATCACGTACCATACATAATTATCTTGAAAATCTTTAGGCGCAGCATCATCCCAATGTTTTTCGGCAGCATCTAAGCACCATTGCAAATAAATAAGATTATTTACGTGATTTCTTTCATCTATTGCAGATGCTGGTACTATAAAAGTTTTAGAATAGACTTTCATTTAAAAACCAAGAATAATTTTTGCGATATAAAAGAAAAGAAAAATACCAAAAATATCATTGCTAGTAGTAATAAAAGGTCCAGTTGCAATTGCAGGATCAATTCCTTTTTTATCTAGAACAATAGGAACAAAGGTTCCAATTAAAGCAGCAATTATAATTACAGAAAGCATTGAAATCGCAATAGTAATACTAAATTCTACTTCATAATTCATAACTAAGCCAAACAAAATCACTAAAAAACCAAGTATAATTCCATTAATTAAACTTAAACCAACTTCTTTAAGTAATCGCTTCCATAAACTACCTTTTACCACATCGTTTGCCAAACCCTGTACAATAATAGCACTGGATTGTACACCAACATTACCGGCCATTGCCGCAATTAAAGGAGTAAAAAAGAAAAGTTTTTTTATTTCTGGATTTAGCATAATACCTTCAAACCCTTCTAAAATAAAAACACTGGCAAGACCTCCAAATAGCCCTAAAATCAACCATGGTAATCTTGCTTTGGTTAATTCTAAAATACTATCATCAGCTTCCACATCTTGCGATATACCCGCTGCCATTTGATAATCTTTTTCAGCTTCATCTTTTATAAAATCTACAATATCATCAATGGTAATTCTACCAACTAAAACGCCATTTTCATCTACAACAGGAATAGCTTCTAGATCATATTTATGCATAATTCTTGCTACTTCTTCATCTTCTGTAGCAACAGTTACATAATCTACTTTTGGAATATAGACTTCGCTTATATGTGTTTTGGCAGCCGCAGTTAAAAGATCTTTTAAAGAAAGGCGTCCTTTTAGTTTACCATCTTCATCGGTAACATAAATGGAGTGGACCCGTGTTACATTTTCTGCTTGTCGGCGCATTTCTCTAACGCATCCAGCAACAGTCCATGTTTCTTTTACCTGCACTAACTCTTTTGCCATTAAGGCTCCAGCAGTATCTTCGTCGTAGGTTAAAAGCTCAACAATATCGGAGGCATGCTCTTGGTCTTCAATTATTCCAATTACCTTTTTCTGAATATGATCATCGAGTTCTGCTACTACATCAGCAGCATCATCAGTGTCCATTTCTTCAATTTCTTTTGCAATTTCTTTAGGAGAAAGACGGCTTAGAATTTTTTCTCTATCATCTTCATCTAACTCCAAAAGTGCTTCAGAAGTAATTTCACTTTCTAAAGACTTTATAAGGTACGTAGCTTCATCAGCATCTAACTCTTCTAATAACTCGGCAACATCAGCAAAATGGAGGTCATGCAACAAGTTCCTCAACGCATTGCCATCTTTTTTAGCAATGAGTTGGGTTACTTTTTCAATAAAATCAGTTGTTAGTTGAAATTGCATCTTTCTCTAATTTTTGAGTGAGCTTTATAAATTCTGAAACCGAAAGTTGCTCGGGTCGTTGCCCAAAGATAATATCTTCTTTTAATTTATCGGAAAGATTAAAGACTTTTAAACTATTTCGCAATGTTTTTCTTCGTTGCTGAAAAGCAGTTTTTACTACTCTAAATAACATTTTCTCATCACAAGGAAGTGTGTAGTCTTCTTTTCTTGTTAAGCGAAGCACTCCACTTTCTACCTTTGGAGGAGGATTAAAAACAGTAGGAGGGACGGTAAATAAATATTCTGCATCGTAAAAAGCTTGTACTAAAACCGACATAATCCCATAAACTTTACTTCCTTCTTTTTCACAAATACGTTTTGCTACTTCCTTTTGAAACATACCCGTAAATTCTGGAATTTGATCTCGCCATTCTAAAGTTCTAAATACGATTTGTGTAGATATATTATAAGGGAAGTTACCAGTGATGGCATAGGGTTCTCCATTAAAAAAGTTTTCTAAATCAAATTTTAAAAAATCAGCAGCGATTACTTTTAGGTTTTGATTTTTAAAATGTTCATTTAGATAAATTACAGATTCTGGATCTAGTTCCATAGCAATAATTTCTAGATCTTTTTCTACAAGATATTTGGTGAGGACTCCCATACCGGGGCCAATTTCTAACACATTTTTATAATTGCCTTCAGTTAAAGTGTCTGCAATTTTTTTTGCAATAGTTTCGTCTTTAAGAAAATGTTGACCTAAATATTTTTTTGCTTTTACAGACATTTTTAATGGTGTGTTACACTATATTCATCTATTATTTCTAGTTCCGTTCTAAAGGCTAGCATTTTATCTGCAAACTTTAATAAACCATCTTGTTTTAGTTTATCTGCATCATTTTTATAATAACTGTCTAAAGCTTCGCGAGATTTTGCTCTGTACTGTACAGCATACGTAGTACCTCCCATTTCTTCTTCAACCAGTACCTTGGTAAGTTTAGCATCTGTAAATTTCCCGGTAGCTAAAACCAGAGGAATATGATTTTTAATCCAAATTAACCATTCGTCGTGGATACTTTTTTCAATATTTACAGTAACATTATATATAATCATCTTTATTCTATTTCATCACCTCGAAGCATTCTATATTTTTTTCTTGCTTCTACAAAGTAGATACTATCTTCAAAATTGAAGATTAATAACTCATAATATCCTTTTGCTTTTTGAGGTTGGTTAAGTTTTGTTTCGTATAGTTTTGCCAAACGATAATGTGCATCATCGGCTAATATATCTTCATTATAAAATTGAATTAATAGAAGGTAGCTTGCTTCTGCTTTTTCAAATTCACCTTTAAGTTCGTATAACTCACCTAGCTTTAATAAAGCTTCGTCTTCAATTTTTTCACCTTTATGATTTTCTAATAAGCTTTTTAAAACTGAAATCGCTTCCGTTTCTTTTTTCTGAAATGCTAAGAGATCGGCTCGAGCAAATTGTTTTAAGGCAATTTGAGTAGAGTCTTCTAACGTATTATCTTTTATCAATAAACTAAGCTGCATGGCATCGTTGGCAATTAATTGTGTTGCTGATTTTTTTAGCACATCTAATTGCACCTGTGCCCAAGTAAAATCAGCTTTATAGTAACTTGTTTTTGCCACTTTAAAACGAGCTTCTTGTGCTATTAAGTCACCTTTTACTTCATTCTGAATTTGCGAATAATAAATCAATGCCTGATTAAATTTCTCGTCGAACACCAAAACATCTGCTAAAAGCATTTTTATTTTTGCTTCTTGGTATCGAGTTAAAGGCTCTTTAGAAAAAGATTTTAAATTTGAAACAGCAAGGTCTTTTTTGTTGTTTTGAAAAGCTAAAAAATAATTATAGTCTAATTGAAGCTGGTAGGTTTTTTTTCCGCTGCCAAATTCATTAAATAAATCTTCATAGCTTTTTTCAATTTTTGGATATTCTTTTTTGGAAGCAGTTTTTATTTTAATTTTCATTAAATGTTGATATCCTGCTATTTCTTCTTCCGTTGTTGACGCATTTTCGATTAAAAAATTCACGATTAATAGGGCATTTTCATAATCCTCATCATTGGTAGCAAAATAAGCGATATCTGTGATTCCAGACATATCGTTATCTCCCATACGTTTGTAAATTGCTTTTTCTTGAGTAAATGCTTTTTTATATTCTTTTTGTTGAATAAACAGCCAGCTTAATAATTCATTATATAAAACATCGGGTTGCTTTTGCAATTTTTGAAGTAATGCTTTACGGAGTAAAATATTTGCTTCTTCAGTAGGGTCTTCAGTGATATAAAGGCTGAAATTTTGTTGGGCGATCCCTTGATAAGAAAGATTCTTTTTAATTAGCGTTAGATAACTATCGAACATTTTTTCAAGGTTGCCTTGTTCCCCATAAAGACGTGCTAACTGGTAACTGTAATCCGATTCTGGAAAAGCTTCCATAGCGCTTACATACGTTTCAATAGCTTGATCTAAAAGACTATATCTTTCAAACGATTCGCCAATACTTCTTCCATAATTAAATCGTTCACTTTCTTTTACAAAAAGAATTGCTTTATCATAATTAATGATTGCTAGTGAGTCATTTTCTTGCAGCGCATAGTTATACCCTAATTCTACATAGAGTTGAGGGATCACTCTTTTATTATTTAATCGATCAGTTAATAGTTTTTCTGCTTCTTTAAACTCTTCTAATTGTTGGTGAGAAGCTACTATGGCTTTAAAAAAATTAAAGTTTTTATTTTTTTTATAAAGCTTGGTATAAAGTGTAATTGCTTTTTCGTATTCTCCTTGTTCAAAATAGTTTTTGGCTAACAAATCATTTTGAGCATTAACAGTGGTTAATGATAGAAAAAATAAGATGAAAACAATTTTGTGCATGGGTTAAAGATAAGGAATAGATTTCTTAATAAAATGTCAAAAACTGGGGATTATTTAGTTATTGGAACGCCTTCTAATTGTCCCCATTCGGTCCATGAACCGTCATATAAAAAGTGGTTATCTTCTGAAATTATTTCGGAAGCTAGCATGATAATACAAGCGGTTAGTCCAGACCCACAAGTGAATATTTTTGGTTGCTTGTCTATCTTCAGTTTTTTAAAAATTGCAGAAATTTCAGTTGGCGGAAGAAATTTACCGTCTTTTAAAACTTCTAAAAATGGCAGGTTTATAGCATTTGGAATGTGGCCAGATTTTAAGTTTTCTCGAGTTTCTGGAACCAGTCCACAAAACCGTTCATTAGATCGAGCATCTATTACCACTGCTTTTTTTGATGCTATATTTTCTAAGATTTGAGAAGCTGTTTTCTGAAAATTTGAATTAAATACTGCTTTAAAATTCCCTTCAGGTAGTTCTCGTGTTTGAATGGACTCTGTAGGATAGTTTTTGTTTTTCCATGCGGGTAGTCCACCATCTAAAACGGCAATACTTTTATGCCCCATGCTTTTAAACATCCACCAAACTCTAGGGCTTGCATAAATCCCTATAGTATCATAAACTACAATCTTACTATTGTTATTGATGCCAAGTTTCCTGCATGCCAAAGCAAAAGCTTCAGGCTGAGGTAAGGTATTTGGGAGTGGACTTTCGAGATCAGAGAAACTCCTTTTTAAATCAAAATAACGAGCTCCTTTAATTTGAATTCCAGGAAATTCAATTTCAATATTAGCCACATTACTTTCTAAACTAACATCTAAAATCACCAAATTTGGTGCGTTTAAGTTTTCAGAAAGCCAATTAATAGAGACTAATGGATTCAAATAAAGAGTGTTTAATTAATAATGTCAAAACCACAATATGGCACTAATACTTCCGGTATTTTAATTCCTTCTGGGCTTTGGTAATTTTCCAAAATTCCAGCGAGTACTCTTGGTAAAGCTAAAGAACTACCATTAAGTGTATGAGCTAATTTGTTTTTACCATCTTCATCTTTGTAACGTAATTTCAAGCGATTCGCTTGAAACGTTTCAAAATTTGAAATAGACGAAATTTCTAACCAACGATCTTGAGCGGTAGAAAAAACTTCAAAATCATAGGTTAAAGCAGCAGTAAATCCTAAATCACCACCACATAACCTAAGGATGCGGTACGGTAATTTTAGTTCTCTAAGGATGTCTTTAACGTGATCTACCATTCCGGTAAGAGCGATATGAGAGTTTTCAGGTTTTTCAACTCTAACGATTTCAACTTTATCGAATTGGTGCAATCTGTTTAAACCTCTAACATGCGCTCCATAACTTCCAGCTTCTCTTCTAAAACAAGGAGTGTAAGCGGTACATAAAATTGGTAATTCTGAATGCGTTCTTAAATCTCCACGGAATAAATTAGTAACGGGAACTTCTGCAGTAGGGATTAAGTATAAATCATCCGAAGCATCATGATACATTTGCCCTTCTTTATCTGGTAATTGACCAGTTCCAAGCGCTGAAGCTTCATTTACTAAATGTGGGACTTGATATTCTGTATAACCAGCGTCTGTATTTTTATCTAAAAAATAAGCGATTAAAGCACGTTGAAGTCGAGCACCTTTTCCTTTATAAACTGGAAATCCAGCACCCGTTATTTTTACACCAAGCTCAAAATTTATGATATCGTATTTTTTTGCCAATTCCCAATGAGGCAATGCACCTTCAGAAAGTTTTGGAATTTCACCTTCAATAAAAACCTCTTGATTATCATTTTCATCGGTTCCAGCTGGTACCAATTCATTTGGAATATTAGGGATGGTAAAAAGTAATTGCTGAAGTTTTCCTTCCGCATTATTTAGTGTTTCTGTAAGTTGTTTTGAAACTTCTTTTAATTGGGTAGTTTTCTCTTTTAAAAGAGTTGCCTTTTGAGGCTCCCCATTTTTAAATAGAATTCCAATTTCTTTAGAAAATGTATTGGATTCCGATAAAGTTTCGTCAAGTTTCGCTTGAGTCGCTTTACGTAACTCATCGGTTTTTAAAACTTCTTCAAAGATAGTTGTGGCATCAAAACCTCTTTTGGTAAGGGCTTGAATAAATTTTTCTTTGTTTTCGCGTATTTCGTTTACTTGTAACATTTTCTTAAAACTTTTGATCGTGCAATTTAGGAAAAAAGAGGGGTTTATTAGGAGATTTTTTGGTGGTTATTTTTTATGATAATCTTCAGGTGAAGGCAATAACCAATTACTATGTTTAAAAGGATCCCATTCTTGTGTACTAATATCAACTTTTGAATCGGTAAACTGATGAAATGGACCGCCATTTATACTAACTTTTGAGTTCATATAAATAGCAACATCCTTTCCTTTTTTAGTTTCAAGTGTTTTAATCTTTTGTGCTAATTGCCACATTAAATCTGGTTTTGTAGCTACCGACCGACTTTGTTTAGAGGATAACAATGCTTTATAATCATATACCTTGATTTCTCCTGTTTTTTTATCTTCAACCCTTACCGTTAAAGTCCCGCTTTTAGAACGTAACATCATTCTCCAACTCATTCGATGTCCTTCTTCCGTCCAAAGCACATTATCTTGAATTATCCAATGACGAAGCGGTAAAGCTATTTGGAGTATAAAGTAAATTAAAAATATACCGATCAGTATATTACTGTATTTAGGGATTGTAATTTTGTGTTCATTGTATATTTCATTTTTAAGGTTGAATCTTTTTTGAAGGGTTTCCGAACTAAAGAAAAACAATGCAAAAGCAATTGACATATAGGGGAAGATGCCTATTTGAAAAACGATGGAGTTAAACAAATGAAAAAAGAGTGAAAGGTAAAAGCCTAGTAATCTTGTTCTTTTCCATAATAACATAGGGATGATGAGTAGATCGAAAAATATTCCGACGTAGGCAATCATATAATGTGTCCAATGCTGTTGTAATAATTCTCCAATTAAGTAATAATTATTTTTGGATCTCAGTATGACACCAGGTGCGGTTCCGTTTAGCCAATCGGGATACCATTTTGCAACAGATCCATATATAAATACGATGCCAACTTGTACTATCAATGTCCATTTAACCCATTGAGGCATTGAAAGTGATTTAAACGAAGGATTAAATTTGACATCTAGAGAATAACGTTTATTGGCAGGTAAAAAAGCCATGATCCAACAAAGTAAAACCATTAAGTAATAATGATTGTTATAGGATGTTTTTTGCATTAAATAAACGGTGGTCCATAACAGCGCATAGGAAAACATCGCTAATCGATATTTATAACCCAACATCACGAAAATCCCGAAGATTCCCATAAGTGCGAAATAATAATACATGCCTTCGCCAACAAATACTTGTAAAAAATCGAAGCCAATAAAATTAAATGTGAAATCTGGTGCTACTAATACACGTCGAACCCAACCTGTAGTAATTGCTCCAAAAGCTTCCAAAGTAATTAACAATCCAAAAACAACCCTAAAGAGGCTTAAACCTGTATTGTCAATTTGTTTGAATAGAAATTTATTCATTAATTTTTAGATAATCTCGCGCGAATAGTTCGTCTTCTTTAATTGCAGTTTTTAGCGCCTCTTTAGAGTAAAATGTTTTTTCTTCTCTTATTCTTTTTATAAAATGTAACTGAATATCCTGATCGTATAAATCGTTTTTATAATCTAAGAAATAAGTTTCAATTGTTTTATGAATACCACCAACAGTAGGATTTGTGCCAATATTGGTAAGGCCAAAAACTTCTTTTTCGGAAATAACGGATTTTACTAAATAAACGCCATTTTTTGGAATGAGTTTATAGTCTTCCTTAATTTTAAGGTTTGCTGTGGGGAAGGCTAACGTTTTTCCAATTCCTTTCCCCTTAACTATTTTTCCTGAAAGTATAAAAGGGTATCCAAGATATTGATTGGTAGTTTGCACATTGCCTTCCTCTAATGCTTTTCGTATTTTCGTTGAACTAATAGCTACATTCTGTAATTGTTGAGCGGTAATTTCAACAACTTCAAAGTCATAAGTTTTTCCAAACTCTCTTAAATCTTTAATAGTGGCAGTTCTATTTCTTCCAAATTGATGATCGTAGCCAATAATTATTTTTTTAATATGTAATTGATTCACTAAAATGTCTCTGACAAACTCTAAAGCTGTTAGCCGTGAGAACTCTTTTGTGAAAGGATGGATGATTAAATTTGAAACTCCTGTTTGTTCAATAATTTCTGAACGTTCCTTAATAGTATTGATTAATCTTACGGATGAATCTTTTTGTAAAACCATTCTTGGATGTGGGAAGAACGTAAGTAAAATAGATGCTAGATTTTCATTTTTAGCAGCATTAACTAATTGAGTTAAAATTGCTTTATGTCCCATATGTACACCATCAAAAGTTCCTATAGTTACTACAGAAGAATTCTTTTTTTTATAGGAAGTTAAAGATTTATATATGTCCATATTATTTTCCGTTAAAGGAATTCATAGTATTTGTGATTCCTGCTAAGCCAAAGGATTTAATAGCTTCAGTTGCTTTTTCTAATCTTTCGGGTAATAGTTTTTGTTCTTCATCAATCCATTCTCCCAAAACATAATCTACTTGTTTTCCTTGTGAGAAGGTATCTCCAATTCCAAACCGAAATCGGTTGTATTTGGTTGTATTTAAAACATGTTGAGTATCCTTTAAACCATTATGACCTCCATCGCTACCTTTTGTTTTTATTCTAAAAGAACCAAAATCTAAATTTAAATCATCTGCAACAACCAATAAGTTCTCTAAAGGTATATTTTCCTTTTCTAGCCAATATCTAATGGCTTTACCACTTAGGTTCATGAATGTACTAGGTTTTAATAATAAAAATGTTCTGCCTTTTAATTTGTATACAGTTACATCACCCAGTTTCTTACTTTCAAATATAAGTTCTTCTTTTTCAGCTAAAAAATCTAGAATTTTAAAACCAATATTGTGTCTGGTATTTGCATATTTAGGGCCAATATTACCTAAACCCACAATGAGATATTTTTTCATAGGCGTACCATCAGTTAGATTTCTGTTGGAATTACTTGTAAAGAGTTTTCTAAATATTGAAAACATATGATAATTAAACTTTCGTAAAAATAAAAAAAGCATCCCAAATAAATAGGATGCTTCTTAAGTATATTTTTTTGAAAGATTTTATTCTTCAGTAGCAGCTCCTTCTTCAGCTCCTTCTTCAGCTCCTTCTTCGCCTTCAGCTCCTTCTTCAGTTTCTTCATCTTCAACAGCAACACGAGAAGTTCTAACTTGACAAACAACTCTACTCTCATCTTGAATAATCGTGTAGTCGTCACCAGTTAAATCTGCAACAGTCATAATTGCTCCAATTTTCATTTCAGAAATATCAGCATTTAAGAAATCAGGAAGATTTTTAGGTAATGCCTTTACTCTTAACGATCGGTTTACAATACGTAAAACACCACCATTTTTTACACCAGGAGAACTTCCTGTAATACGAACAGGAATATCCATACTTACTTCTTTATCATCAAATATTTGGTAAAAATCGACGTGTAAGATATTATCTGTTACTGGGTGAAACTGTATATCTTGTAAGATAGCTTCAATTTTTGACCCATCTTTTAAAGCAATTACTACTGTGTGTACATCTGGAGTGTAAACTAAGTTTTTAAATGCCATAATTTCTGCTGAAAAGTGAATAGCCTTATCTCCTCCGTATACTACGCAAGGAACCTGACCAGCATTACGTAGAGCTTTAGTAGCTACTTTACCTACGCTTTCTCTTTGAGATCCGTTGATTGTAATTGATTTCATTTTTTTGTTTTATATTTAAAAATTAAATTGCCCACCTTTTGGTGAAAGCGGGTGCAAAGATGCGCTTTTTTCTGAATAGAGAAAAGAAAACAGACCTCTTTTTTATAACTCAGATTATGAAATAGATTTTCTATTTCATAATCTGAGTTTAATCTATTTTTAACTGTTTATCTGAAGGTTACATCAAGAAATTTGTACTAATCGATTTGTTTGAGCTTACACTCAACATTACTTCAGCAAATAGCTCCGCACAACTTAATATTCTCACTTTTGGGCTATTCTTTTTTGAAGGAATAGAATCGGTAACGATTAACTCTTCTAATTTAGAGTTTTCAATTTTTTCGTAAGCATTACCCGATAATATAGCATGAGTACAAATAGCTCTAACACTTAATGCGCCTCTTTCTATCATTAAATCTGCTGCTTTTGTTAGTGTTCCTGCAGTGTCGACCATGTCGTCCACTAATACTACATTTTTGCCTTCCACATTTCCAATAAGCTCCATGTGTGAAATTATGTTTGCTTTTTCACGTTGCTTATAGCAAATTACCACATCGCTTTTTAAGAATTTTGAATACGCATAAGCACGCTTAGATCCCCCCATATCTGGAGAAGCAATGGTTAAGTTATCTAGATTTAAAGACCTCAAATAAGGTAAGAAGATCGTTGAAGCAAAAAGATGGTCAACAGGTTTTTCGAAAAAACCCTGAATTTGATCTGCATGTAGATCCATCGTGATTATTCTGGTTGCTCCTGCTGTTTCAAGCATTTTAGCAACTAATTTCGCTGCAATTGGTACACGAGGTTTATCTTTTCTGTCTTGTCTTGCCCAACCAAAATAAGGTAAAACCGCAGCAATATGTTTTGCTGAGGAACGCTTTGCAGCATCCAACATCAATAACATTTCCATTAAATTATCACTATTAGGATGCGTAGATCCCACAATAAAAACTCTACTTCCTCTAATGGATTCTTCAAATGATGGTTGAAACTCACCATCACTATAAGTTGAAGTAATTACGTTCCCAAGAGGTATTCCGTAATGTTTTGCAATATTTTCGGCAAGTTCTTTACTTTGTTTACAAGCAAAAATTTTAGATTCAGGAATATGGATGTCCATTTTAATTAGGATTTGTTTGTTGTTGGCAAATGTAAAATGAATCCTTAGAAGTAACCAAAAAATGAACCCATTAATTATTAATACTTATTAATTAAATGTTTATTTTTGCCATCTGCTTGCTCAAGTGGTGGAATTGGTAGACACGTTGGATTCAAAATCCAATGCTTCACGGCGTGCGGGTTCGATTCCCGCCTTGAGTACTTTTAAAACCGTAAACACTCTATATAGTGATTTGCGGTTTTTTCGTATCCAATATAGTCAACCATAAGGTAATAATAATTTAAAACAGTTGACTGAAGTTTGAGTTATTCTTTATTAACTACCTATTATTTTTAGGTATAAAAACAGAACGTAAAATAATAGTAGCCTTAATAATAAATAAGGTAAGTAGGTTAAGTTTTTTTATCGTTTTTAATTTTTCTTAGGGTTATTGTTTTATAATTCTCTTGGTAAACAATCCATCTTGGGTATTGACCTTTACAAAGAGTAAATCCTATTAACTAAAAAAAAATTAACGTAATAACCTTTTTTTACTTAAATTAAATTGGGAGTTAAAAAAGTCTAACATTAAATTCCTAAATAATATTTTAATAATAAAATTATTTTATAACCCTTTTAAATAAAATCAACACTTAATTTCAAGACAGTCTGCCCATAAATTAATGAGGAATAGGCCCTTCGTTTTAGATTTAATTTAAAACAATCAAATTCCACTCATCGATACTTAAGCGCTATTCGTCGAAACTTAAATTAAACGTATCGAAAATTATTTTTGATAGAGTTGAATACGCTTATTTTAACGCGTGGAAAATAAAACATCAACTAACTAACTAACTATGAATAAAAAATTAAAAATTCTATTGATTGAAGATGATGCCATAGAGATAATGAAATTAAATAGAGCAATATCTTCTTTAAAAAAGGAGCATCAAATTGTAGAGGCAAATAATGGTGAGGATGCCCTTACTATTTTAAAGAAAAAAGAGTTAATTCCAGATATTATTTTACTAGATCTAAACATGCCAAAAATAAATGGTATTGAGTTTCTTAGTATTTTAAAGAATGATGATCAACTAAAATATATACCCACTATAATTTTGACCACTTCTAATAATAAAAAAGATTTGTTAGCGTGTTATAAAATTGGGATTGCTGGCTACATTACAAAACCTTTAAAGTACAATGATTATGTTTCTAGGATTGATGTATTATTATCATATTGGAGTATTAATGAATTAATAAAAGTTTAATGAGAGGAATTGTTTTTAGAGAATTTTTAGAATTGGTAGAGGAGAAATTTGGTTTAGAAATGGCAGATAATATCATTACAAGCTCAGAGTTAAACTCAAATGGTGTTTGCACTTCCTTAGGAACCTATAGTTTTTCTGAAATGCTACAACTCCTTACCCATTTAAGTACTAATACAGGGTTGTCAATTGGTAATTTATTATTGGTTTATGCAGATCATTTTTTTGGAGTGATTAAAAAAAGTTACCCCAATATTTTATCAATATATAAAGATCCTATAGAAATGATTTCTTCAATAGAAAAGCTTATTCATATTAAAGTAAGGAAAATAGATCCAGAATCCGAGTTACCGATTTTTGAGGTAATTGAAAAAACTGATAATTCACTCACAATGAAATATAATTCTAGTAGATCAATGCATTTTTTTGGTTTAGGGCTTATGAATAAAACATTTGAACATTTTAATGCTACTGCAACTATTGAAATAGAAAAAATAAAAGCCGACGGTACTGAGGTTAGGTTTGTAATTTATAAAAATTAATGAGTCAAGATCAACTTGATATATACAAAAAAGCACTTGTAAGAGAAAAACAAGCTAGAAAGGCAGCGGAAAAAATTCTTGAAGAAAAATCAAGAAGTTTATATGCTACTTCGCAAAAATTAGAAAAACTCTTAGAGGAGAAATCTTCAGAACTAGAAGGTGTTTTTGATAACATAATCGATGCCTATTTGGTTATGGACATAGATGGCAATATTTTAAAAATGAATAATGCTGCAGTAACAGAATTAGGCCTAGATGATTTGAACCACAAAATTAATTTATTCGAGCTTGCGGTTCCTGATCAGCTAAACAATATTGCAGTAGCGTATAAAAGTTTAATGGAGACAGGATCCATTAACGATTTTGAAGTTAAAATGATTACCAAAAAAGGTGTTCAGAAATTGATTCATGCTAACTTTAGTATTATTTATAAAAATAACAAGGCTATCGCTGCCCAAGGAATTTTTCGTAATATCACAGATCAAAGAGCATCAGAAGATAAAGTAATAGCCTCTGAGAATAGGTTATCATCTCTAATTGAAAATTTAGATAATGCCGTATTACTAGAAAATGAAAAGCGAGAAATAATCTTGACAAACGCCAAATTTTGTGAACTTTTCAAGATACCAATTTCGCCAGATTTACTAAAAGGAGAAGACTGTTCTACTGCTGCAAATGACAGTAAAATTTTATTCAAAAGCCCGGAAGAATTTATCTCTAGGGTAACAAGTATCTTAGAAAAAAAACAACAGGTTTTAGGTGATATAATAATCATGATCGATGGAACAATCTTAGAACGAGATTTTATTCCTATCTTAAAGGGAAACCAATACAAAGGGCATCTTTGGACCTATAAAGATGTAACTTTAAAAAGAACTTATAATAAAAGTTTAGAAGCTCAAAAACAAAAATACTATAACATTATTGCTAATATGAACCTTGGTTTAGTAGAGGTTAACAATAATGATAAAATCTTAATGATTAATCAGAGTTTCTCAGAAATGTCGGGTTACAATGAAGCTGAATTAATTGGTAAAGAAGCCGGTAAATTATTGCCGATAGAAGTTCACTCAGAGATCATTTCTAGAGAAAACAATAACCGTAAAAGAGGAGAGTCCAACTCGTATGAAATTAAAATAGATACAAAACATAAAGGGGTAAGAGACTGGTTAATTAGTGGTGCTCCCAATTACAATAATAAAGGGCAGGTAATTGGCTCTATAGGTATTCATTTAGATGTTACAGAAGCTAGAAAAAACGCTGAATTATTACGAGAAAGAAAGACAGAATTAGATATTATTGTAAACAATTCATCCATAGGTATAGTTTTAACAAGGCGTGGACGAATAATAAAAACCAATACAGCACTACAACATATGCTTGGGTTTTCTGAGTCAGAATTACAGACATTGGTAATAAATGATTTTACCTTTGCCGAAGATTTCACCTCTTTTAATACCTACCTTAAGCAGATTAATATGGATAAAACCGATAATTTTGTTTTTAAAAAAAGATATAAAAAGAAAGACGGTTCCGCCCTTTGGACAAAAACTAGCGTTAATATTGTGAGGGATAAAAATAGAAATATAAAGCATGAGGTGTCTTTTATTGAGGATGTTAGCTCTGAAAGAGAGCGAACTTTGATTTTTGATTTGATAAACAACCTTACTAAATCTATTTTGGATAAAACAGATATGCATGAAATTGCTTGGGAAATTGTAAATAACATTGCCGAGTATTTAAACACAGATGATTGTGTGATTTACTTAGTAGATCAAAATAATAAAACCTTGGAGCAAATTGCCGCTTACGGTACTAAATTAGGTGATAATAAAAAAATCAAAAATGCGATGGTTTTGCAAATAGATCAAGGTATTGTTGGTAATATAGTCAAAACAGCAACATCAGAGATCATTAAAGACACGTCTAAAGATGATCGATATATTGTAGATGATGTCCAACGACTATCTGAAATAGTCGTGCCTATTATTAACGAAGGAAAAGTTATTGGAGTTATAGATTCTGAACATAAAGATAAAAATTACTATACTAAGGAGCACGTTAAAACATTAGAGAACATTGCTAGTTTAGTAGCTATTAAATTAAGAACAGCTGTAAGTATTAGAGAACGCAAAAAGGTAGAAGCGAGAAATGAACAATTACTGATTCAACTTGAAAAAAGTAATGATGAACTTCAAGAATATGCAAATATTGTTTCTCATGACTTAAAATCGCCATTAAGAAGTATAAATGCATTAATGAGTTGGATAAAAGAGGATAACGAAGGTAATTTTGATGAAGCTAGTCTAAAAAATTTCAGTTTAATTGAAATGACGCTAGAAAAGATGGAGCAGCTAATCTCCGATATCTTAATATATTCAAGTATTGATTCTAACACTTTGGGAAAACAAGAAGTAGACTTAAATGTTTTAATTGAAGATTTAAAGCAGATTCTTTTCATTCCAGACCATATAACTATTCTTGTTAAAAATAAATTACCCATTATATATGGAGAAAGAGCCAAATTGCAGCAATTATTTCAAAACCTTATTAGCAATGCAATAAAATTTAATAATAAAGAAAAAGGTTTAATTGAAATTGATGTTTCAAGCAAAAAATCATTTCATCAATTTTCTATTAAGGATAATGGGTTAGGAATTGATAAAATATATCATGGTAGTATATTTAAAATATTCCATTCTTTAAATAAGGATAATAACTCTTCGGGTATTGGTTTATCAATTGTGAAAAAAATTATCAATCTTTATGGCGGTAAAATTTGGGTGGAATCTGAAATAAATGTTGACACAACTTTTCATTTCACAATCAAAAAATAATTATGGAACAACCTAATAAATCATACATCTATAGCTTATCTGAAGGTGATAAAACTTTTGAGAAGAAGTTAATAGATATTATTCAAAAAGAATTTCCACAGGAAAAAAAAACCTATTATGATAGTATAACTGTTGGAGATTATAAAAAAACAGCGGAGATTGTCCATAAACTTAAACATAAAATTAGTATTTTAGGCCTAGAAAAGAGTTATGAAGATGCAATAGCATTCGAAAATAATTTATTAGATGGCAATAACAAGCTTCAACACAAATTCGAATCTATTTTAACTACCATAACTAATTATTTATATCAGTTATAATTAGGATTAAATGAATTGTATTATTATTGATGATGAAGCTACCGCAAGAGCTATAATTGGGAGATTATGTTCAAATGTAAATTACTTAAATGTTAAAGAAGAATTTCCTAATGCAATACAAGCTATTAAATATTTAAATCAAAATAATATTGATTTAATTTTTCTAGACATACACATGCCAGATTTTACTGGTTTTGATTTTATTGAAACATTAAAAAATCCACCCAAGATAATTTTAACAACTTCGGACGCTAATTTTGCCATACAAGCATTTGAGTATGACTGTATTGTTGATTATTTAGTAAAACCTATAACGCCAGATCGTTTTCAGAAGGCAATTAAAAAAGCGGAAGCAAAATCAAGTATTGTAGTTTCTTCGTCTTCTTCTGAAAAAATTGAAACCACTTCGGGCAACGATTTATATGTAAATATTGATAGGAGATTAATAAAAATAGATATTCCAAGCATCTATCTTATTGAAGCCAAAGGAGATTATATTCATATAAAAACAGAAGATAAAAATTATACTGTTCATTCTACGCTTAAAAAAATTGAAAATAAACTTCCAGAAAGTATTTTTTTAAAAGTTCACAGATCTTTTATCATAAATTTCAATAAAATTATTGATATTGAGGACAATAGTGTCTTAATTAAAAGAGATGTTATTCCTGTAAGTCGATCAAATAGACCTGAATTAATGAAGCGACTTAATTTATTATAAATTCTACTCGTCTACAATAATTACCCTTCTAACTAACAATTAATTACACTTAGCGAATTTTAAAATAACTTAGCCTAAAGGTTTTTAAATTTGACATATGTTGAAAATAAAAACCATGAAAAAAATAATTTTATCAATCGTTATCATCGCTTTTAGTTTTAATACAGTAGCTCAAAATACAGATTTTTATTTTGGTACGGCAGCAAATTTTATACTGTTTACAGGAGCTGGAGCAGTTGCCAATACCGGAACTTCTACAATTACTGGTGATGTTGGAGCTAATGTAGGTGCAATAGCTGGTTTTGGAGCACCTACAATTTTAGACGGAACTATAGAAAACGCTAATTCAATTACTACACAAGCCGCTATTGATTTAGCAGCGGCATGCGTTCAAATTCAAAATACAGCAGTAACCATAGGAAATCATAGTACGACTTTTGGAGATGTAGCTGGGGAGACTATTTATACCGGAGTTTATTCTACTGGAGCAGCTACCTCTATTATTGGTTCGCTAACTTTAGACGCACAGGGAGATCCTGATGCGATATTTGTTTTTAAAATTGGAGGAGCACTTTCTTCAGCCGCTGGCTCAGAAATTATTTTGGCTAATGGTGCTTCGTCAGAAAATGTTTTTTGGATTGCCGTTGGCGCGGTAGGTTTAGGCGCAAATGCTACCATGGTTGGTACATTTATAGGATATCCAGGAGCAGTTGCATTGGGAGCCGGTGGAACTCTAGATGGAAGATTGTATGCTACTGTTGGCGCGATCGCAATTAGTGGAACCGTTGCGACAATTCCATCCTATAATACTCCGTTTAATTGCGATTTAAGTGCTTATCTATTTCAGGACAATGATGTATATGCTTTAGATTTAGCTTCAGGTAATTCTTATGAAATCGCATCGGATATTTCTACAGGAAACATAAATGCAACCGGATACAATCCAACAGACGGATATATATGGGGGTCTTTAAGTTCACCAGAAAAAACGATAGTACGTATTGGTAAAAATTTCAATACAATTAATTTCTATATAGATGAATTACCAAGTAGTGATAGAACTATTGGAGATGTAAGTACAGATGGTATCTATTATTTAAAAGGAGAAGGTACTGCCTATTATAAAATAGACGTTGATCCTAATTCAGCAAATTTCGCTCAACACCAATCAACAGAAAGTTTGTCTCAAAACTTAAGTATTGACGATTGGGCTTTTAATGCTGTTGATGGAAATTTATATGCAGTAGAAAAAAACTCAAATATTTTATACCGTATTGATCCTTCAAACGGAAACGTAGAAACGATAGGTGAAGTACCAATCTTATCAGAATTAACCTATACCTATGATGCAGTTTATTTTGATGTAGATGGTCGTTTTTACGTCTCAGCAATTGAAATAGGGACTATATTTGTAATACAAAGTGTTCAAGGCCTAGATGGTTCCAGCACTATTGATTCTAATCTATTTGCATATGGAGATTCAAGTTCAAGTAGCGATGGAGCACGTTGTCCAACAGCTACTGTTGCTCAAGAAATTTGGGATAATGGTATCGATGATGATGGTGATGGTTTAATTGATTGTGATGACCCGGCCTGCTCAGGGATTGGAAGTTGTCCCATAAACTCAAATACATCAGGAGGCAATGATGGGGGTTTAGAAAGTAACAATCGACTGTCTAATAAAGTTAGTCAAAGAAATTATAATCGAGCAAAAATCAATTATAGATTTGATAGAGGTATTGCTAGAAGAGTCACAAAACCATCAAGTTATGCGCAAAGAAGTCCAAATTCAAATTTTCAATTGCAAAACTTCATTCCGCTCACAGTTATTAATGAAGATTATGTTATCGATTCCACTCCTATAGACTTATTAGGAATCACTAATGCAGTAGACGTATATTCTGTTGATTATATTAAAAATGAAGAATCTATAGCTTCTATTTTAGCTTTAAAAACTGAAGATGGTGTTTATGAACATACAAAATATATTTGTGATCGATTATTAGGAGCCGAACTAATTTCTGTTTCGAATATAGAAATAAATGGATATAGTTTTATTAAATCTATCATTAGAAACACAAATAACTCTATTGAGTTTGTGTTAAGCCTTTCGGCAAAAATTAAAAATAACGAAGAAAATTTTTCAATTGAAAGTCATTGGAATATAGATCAATATGAAGAAGATGTTACCTTTTATAATTTTCAAATTTGGACAAATTCAATAGATGATTTATTATTATTAGGAGAAGAGGTTCTTAATTTATTAGATATTGAAAAACCAATTTCTGATTATAATACGACAAGTCCTCCAACTGTTTTTGTTAGAAAAGGAAAGTATTTTAACGGAAACTTAAAGTTGCAAATTGTTAATACTAATGCAACTGAAACAATCTCTTTTGATGCTGGGTTTAGAAAAACTGAAACAAGTGGAATTGAAAATATAACTTCTACAATTAACTTAAATGAAGATTATATAATCGATTTAGAGTTGCCAACAGGAAATTTATTTGACATTGGCTTTAGGATTAGTGATGGTTTAGCTACACCAGATGATTTATTTATGTCTGATGGACCCTGGGGATATGATGACTCTGCTTTAAGTTCGAATATTAATACTTTTTTAATTGAACCTAATGAAACCATTTTTGAAACTGATGAGTTTCCAGTTGAAAGGAATGTATCTATAGAAGCAACAACAAGTGAATATGTTGCAGTATATAGAGCATTAACACCTCGATTTAATCCAGTCAATTTATCGGATTTTAATAGTCTTAAACTAAATGCAAAAGGGACCGGGAGCTTACAAATAACATTTGTTAAAAAGAGTATCCTTAATTGGGAAGAACAGTATAAAACTACGATTGAATTAACTGATGAAATTCAAGATTTTCATATTTCTTTTTCAAATTTTCATTCTATACTAGGATCTGAATTAGTATTAGATGATTTGGTTACTATTGTATTTACTATGATTTCTGAAGATGGAGAATTGATCACAAAAGAAATGACCATAGAAGAAATTAGATTTTCAGTAGAAAATAATGAAGTTACTACCATTACTACTAATGATTCTAATAAATTATACGCGATACCTAATCCAATGGAGTCGAATACTAGTATTCATTTTACTTCAAATCAATCTGAAAATATCGTATTTTTAGTATATGACCAATTAGGTAAATTAGTGTTGCAAAACAATTTTCAAACTTCTATAGGTGAAAACCAATTAATACTTAATAGACAAAATTTAAAGACTGGTTTATATTTCTGTGTGATAAAAAACTCAATAACTAATTACAATCCCTTGAAGTTAGTAGTTAAGTAAATTTTTTTATAATGAGGGAAAAAGGCAAAAGAGAAATCTTTTGCCTTTTGTTATTTATTAGAATTTAAAATGTTTAGTTATTATAATTAACTAAACAACGATTGAGTTTAAACTGCTAGTTATTAGATCGTTATATCCTATTTACTTGTTGAAGTTTCTATAATCTTATTTCAAATTATTTGAATAAGTAATTTTTGGATACAATTTAATCTACTTTCTGAAAATTGGATTTTTAAATAAATACCATTTAAATCGAAATCCAATTTCTGCAAATGTAAAACCGGCGGCTGTTGCAGATGCAATATTACTATTCATTCCATATAGGTTTAATAAACTACGATCTGAAAATTTATACCCTACTTTACCGTGTAATCTATAGGTGCTTTGACTATTATAATCTTCTATATACTGCAATCCAAAAGCTGCAGTTAACTCATAAAACCATTCCTTAGGTTTAGTTATTATTTCATCTTTAATTAAGTTAATAAAAACTTCACCTGCATTAAATTTTTCTGGACTAAAATAAATAGTTGGCACTTGATTTTTAAATGTGATGTATTGATAATTTAATCCTGCTTTCAAACTTGGTTTACTCAATATATTATAATACAAAGAAGTGAAAAATAGGTTTCTAACATTGTCATCATTTTGTGAAGTAAAATAGTACTGAGTAAACCAACCTAATTTATAATTTGTATTAATATTATAATTTATAAAAAAATTGTTCATAATAATTTCTCGGTCTAATAATTCGGCATTAAAATTTTGAATTTCACGTTTATAGCCTAAATCTATTGTTTGTAATTTAAATGGCTTTATGTTAAGATAAAGATTAGTTAAAAGTTGATTGTAGTTGTTATTTTTAGAGTTTACAGAAATAACTCCTACGGTACCTTTAAAAATTGCGTTTGGTAAAATTTGATATGATATTCCAATATTAAAATCGTTTGAAGTAGCATAATTATTAGTAACATTATTATCTGTGGTTCTGTAATTATAGCTTCCTAACAATTTAAATTTTGTTGAGAATGGAATTTCTACCATATTATTAATAGTAAATGCTTTGTTATCTCCATTATCAAAGGTATAGGAAGCTTTAATTTCGTAAAATGGGGTAAAGGTGGTGTTGAGGTTTTTTATAAAGTTTAATGCATCTTTTTGGTTTTCGTAAAAGGTCAATGTGTTTTCTGCAGATTTATAGGCATCTTCATAATGTCCTAAGGCTTTTAATGTATTTGCTTTTCCTAAGTTACCATCAAAAGAAGTGCTGTCATTTACTAAAATTCGATTATAATCTTTTAGGCTAGTTTTAAAATTACTTTTGTAAATATTTAAAGTAGCTTGTAAAGCTAAAATCCAATTTTTATTTGGCTGTTCTTTTAGTAAAGCATCTATTAACTCTTCAGATTGTTTATATTTTTTATTCCAGATTAATGCTTGAATGTAACGTTCTTGTGTCTGTTTTATATCTGATGGGGTTTTTAGAATTGGTAGGCTATCATATGCTTTTTGACTTATAATTAATGCCTCTTTATCCTTGCCATTTAGGTGTGACACTAATGCTAAGCCATTTAAAGCTGTTACTTTGTTGTCAAGATTTTCTGCTAATAAATTATAAGTTGCTTTTGAATCGTCTAATCGATTGGCAATTAAATACAAGTTTGCTAAGTTTAATAAGGTGTCTTTATCATTATTAAAAAAGGTTAGGTTTTCTTTTAACAAAGCTTCAGCTTCATCATACTGTTGAGCTTGTTGCTTTTGGTAAGCATAACCCAAATACATGTACTTTTTAGAATTTAATGCATTTGGATTTCCTGGTAAAACCATTAAAGATTTGTTCACATAAAGTAAAGCACTTTCGTATTCTTTTAAATTAGACAGTGTGTTTGCATAACCTAATAAAGCAGGAAAACTTTTAGGTTCTTCTTCTACCAATCCTTTAAAATAGGTTTTGGCTTTTAGGAAGTTACTATTCCATAATAAAGCTTCTCCATAATTTAATTTCACTTCAAAATCTGAAGGATGATCTGCTAACAAATCTGTGAAGAGTTTCTTAGCGTCCTCTGATTTTCCGTTTAGTCCAATAGCACGACCATAACATAATCGTGCAGTCTTATTATCTGGGTGTCCTTCTAATATAGTTTTAAAAAAAGTTTCAGCTTGCTGGTATTCACCAGTTTCTAAATAAGTGAACCCTTCTTGCATATCTTGTGAAAACACAAAAAAAGAATAAAAGGCGAAAAACAGTAATAAATAAGATTTTATTTTCATTAGTAGTTTTTAGATAGTGCAAGTTAAGCATTCGTATTTAATCATTTATCTATAGCAATAGTCTTCTCATCGAAATTTACAAGTTTTTTAGAGATATCTAGACGATATTTATATCAGACATCAAGTCAGTAATCATTAAAAACAAACTATTATGGCATTACAAATCTTAGAAAAAAACGGCACTTTTGAATTATGCGGAAATTTAAACACAAAGACTTCACGCTCATTTATTATACATTTTGAATATTTAATAAATACGTTAAAAGATGTAACTATAAATATTGATAAAATAAAAGCAATCGATATCAATGGAGTTGAAGCTTTAAAAACACTTATTGCTATTTCTTTAAAAAATAATTGCATCTTATCTATTATTGGAAAAGGATGTAAAGATATCTATGCTCATAATAGTAAAACATTTGCTGCTTAGAAATAATTAAATATATGATCAAGATGTATTTAGCTTCAGTTTTAAAAAGAAAACGCATTTCTCAAGAGCAATTATTTATGTTAAGTGTTTTGGTTGTAAATGGAGGGAATTATTTATATAATCTAATTCTTGGACGTTTATTAGGTCCAGAGCAATTTGCAGATGCTGCAGTATTAATTACTTTTTTGTTAGTATTATCTTTTGTAGCGATGAGTTTTCAATTAGTGACTGCTAAATTTTCGGTTATTTTTGAAAACAATTTATTTACAAGTTTTATTTCAAAAGTATATAAAAATGCCATTATAGTAGGAATTAGTCTTGGGGCTTTAATTATTATCTTTTCAAAACAATTACAAGAAATCTTTAATACTGCATCATCAAGTATGTTTGTTGTTTTTGGAATAGGGGTGCCACTCTATTTTTTAATGAGTGTAAATAGAGGTGTTTTTCAAGGAAAAAAAGCATTTAAACACCTGTCAATTACTTATCAAACTGAAATGTTAAGTAGGCTGCTAATCACACTAGGCTTATTATTCTTATTTAATATTCAATCATCACTAGTAATCGCTATTGGAATTTTAATTTCTTTCGGTTTTGGATTAATCCCATTTAAGTTTGAAAATCTAAACTTTAAAACCTCTTATGTTATCGAAGCTAGTCATTCAAAATTAGTAAGAAACTTTTTTATAATCACAGCATTTTATGAATTCACTCAAATCATAATTAATAATAGTGATATCCTTTTAGTAAAACATTATTTTGAATCATACGAAGCAGGATTGTATGCTTCATTAGCGTTAATTGGTCGTATTGTATATTTTATTGCCTGGATGTTTGTTATGCTATTATTACCAACAGTTGTTCAACTTAAAAAAGAAGGAAAGCCTACCGCTCCAATTTTATTTAAATATGTAGGTTACATAGCTACCATAGCATCTGTTATTGTTTTATGTTGTTCACTGTTTCCTGAAACGGCAATTACCCTATTATTTGGAAAAAGCTATATAGCCATGGCTCCCTTGCTATGGAAATATGCTTTAGCAACTGGATTGTTTGCTGTTTCAAACATATTTGCATATTACTATTTATCATTAGATAGATATATTCCTGTAGTCTTTTCGGGAGTTTTTGGAATGCTTCAAATGGGGCTTGTCATTTTCTTTCATGAAAGTTTAGAACAAGTAGTCCATATGCAAATTATTGCAATGATACTCTTACTCGTTTTCCAACTTGTTAATTTCGTTTTAGATTCTAAAACGAAATTAACAAAAGTTAAATGTTCAGCTGAACAAGATTGGGAATGGCACAACGAATTTACATAAGACTCTCAATTGCACTAAGCTTTATAACGCAACTTTGTAACATAATAAAAACGAAACTTATGAAACTAGCAATCGTAACAGCATACCCACCTAGCAAGGTAACATTAAATGAATATGCATATCACTTAGTAAAGCACTTTAGACAAAAGAAGAGTGTCACAGAAATAGTATTATTAACTGATAAAACTGAGGGTAAAAAAGACATTACTTTTATCGAAGAAGGTTGTAAAATAACAGTTAAAGAATGTTGGGAATTTAACAGCTATTTAAACATAATCAATATAACAAAAGCTATTAATAATACGCAACCAGATGCAGTATTATTTAACTTACAGTTTATGAAGTTTGGCGATAAGAAAATCGCTGCTGCTTTAGGTTTACTATTGCCTTTAGTTTGTAAATTAAAGCGTATTCCAAATATTGTATTATTACATAATATCTTAGAAGAAGTAGATTTGGGTTCTGCTGGTTTTACTTCAAATAAATTACTACAAAAAATATATGGATTTATAGGGACTACCTTAACAAAGCTAATATTAAAGGCAGATACAGTTGTCGTAACAATGCAAAAATACGTTGATATTTTAGAGAAAAAATACAATGTTAAAAATGTTTCTTTAATTCCACACGGAACATTTGAAATTTCAAAAGAAAAACCAGATTTTTCAATTACAAATAGACCTTTACAAATTATGACATTCGGGAAATTTGGCACTTATAAAAAGGTGGAACCTCTAATTGAAGCAGTTGAAAAAGTAAGAAAAACAACAGGATTAGATTTAGAAGTTGTTATTGCAGGAACAGACAATCCAAATGTACCTGGTTATTTAGCAAGAGTCCAAGAAGATTATAAACATGTGCCACAATTAAGATTTACCGGTTATGTTGAAGAGCAAGATGTCTCTAAATTATTCAAAGAAAGTGCTGTTGTTGTATTTCCATACACATCTACAACAGGAAGTTCTGGTGTCTTACATCAGGCTGGTAGTTATGGTAAAGCAGTTGTAATGCCAGATTTAGGCGATTTAGCCTTATTAGTTAAAGACGAAGGGTATGAAGGTGAATTTTTTGAACCCAATAATATTGAAAGTTTAGCCTTTGCAATTGAAATTTTAGTAACAAATAATACACATAGGCTAAGTATTGCTAAAGCAAATTATAAAGCTGCAACTGCTTATCCAATGGAAAAAATAACCAATATGTACTTAACTAAATTTAATCAAATTAGTTGTAAAAGTGTGTCTAAGAAAACAATTGTATTAGAGTCTGTTACTAATGACTAATAAATTTAAAGGCTGCTTTTTTTGCCCCATTAACACCTATAAATCCAAATCGTTTTTGAGCATTTTTACGCCAGGGAAGACTACCTACAACTTTCTTTGGTACTATTTCAAAATCATATAAAGTCCAAGACATAAATTGTAAGTTATTTGCTGCAATTATTTCTTGGGCTTTTTTATGATAATTTGCTTGATCTTTTTCCGAACTACCAAAAGGATTCCAAATACCATTATAGGAAGACATACCAAATTCTTGAAGTACTATAGGTTTTTCACCTACTTCTTTTTTAAGGTTTTCAACTGCTAAGTCTAAGATTTCTATGTTTTCATAATAATGAAACGATACAAAGTCTACTTTATCGTTTAAAATGGATGCACTTTGCACATTAGACCAACCAATAGTTACGGCGTGATTAGGGTCTATGGATTTAACTAAATCAATCATATTGTCAAGCCATGAAATAACATTGACTTTTCCTCTTGAGTCAAAATCTAAATTTGGCTCATTTTTAATATCCCAAGCAATAATTGCTTTATGATCTTTTAATCCAGATATAATTGTTTTTGCATGATGCATATTCAATGTCCAGTTCAAAACTGAATAATCACCATAAAAATCAAAAAGAGTTACAACAACTTTTAAACCATTCTCTTCAGCAGCATCTAATGTTAGCCTTAATTTTTCTAGTTTCTCTTTGTCAATATCAGCCTTACCAAAATCATCGTATTGTACAAAAATACGAATAGAATTTAAGCCGCTATCTTTTATGATTTTAAAATCATTAGAAATAGTACTTTTTAAAAAAGCAGCTCCAAACATATCCCAAGGAGTTGCTTGAGGATAATAATTAATTCCTTTTATGTTTAGATGTTTTGCTACTCTCAGATTAGGTTCGGATTTAAAACTTTCACTTCTTTCCTTGACAAAATGTCTAATTCTCCAAAAACCATCTTCTAATAAAAATATAATTTTATAGGTAGATTTTTCTTTAGTTTCTAAAACCAGTTTTCCGTCTTTAAAAACACGTTTATATTCTATAACATCTTTATCGGTAATAACTGCTAATTGACCATCTTCACTAAAAAACTCTAGTGTTGGATGGTGATTTAAAGTTGTAGATTCGACAGTAACGTTTTCCTTAATATTTAATTCTATAAAAGCGAAAATATTTTCACGAGCATTATCTGTATAATAGTCTTTAATGCCTAGCGTTGTGTTTTTTTTATAAGCCACAAGTTTTACATACCAGGCATCTAGATAATCATTCTCTATTTTTTTTAAAATCAATTCATCCATTGGTCTGCCTTCATTATTTAATGGTGCCCAAGTAACTTCAGGAATATACTGCTCTATTTTTTCTAGCTTAGTATGTAGCATACTGCTTCTATCTGCTCCAGTATTTAAATAGGCAAATAATGAACTAATACCCGAAATAATAATTACAATAATTAGAATGTATGAAGCAATTAGAATACTACGGATTATATTTTTATTTAGGTTTACCATAGTGTTCTAGAATTAAATGTTTTTTCTAAACCTGCAGTTTTAACTACTATAGTATAATTATCATTTTTATAGATATCTGGTTTTAAATTAAAATTCACCAATCCTTCAAACGAAGTTTTAGTTTCAGTTTTAAAAAGAGTATTGTTTTTATAAATTAAAAGGTTGACCTGAAGTCCGTCTGGAATTATTTGCTTCATAAAACTTTGTAGAGGGCCAACAGTTATATCCCTATTGTTTTCTGAAAACACAACCTCAAAGTCTTTAATAACCTGCTTGTATTTCAAAATGATTAATTCGCTTTCAGCGATTCCATCGACATATGCTTTAACACTCCATTGAGTTTCATAATCGGGATGAATCATTTTAGAAGTAGCAATTCCATTAATAGTAGCACCTGAAGTTTTTAAAACATTCCCTTTTTCATTGGTAATAAAAAAGGTAACATAGGTGGCGTCACTAACAATATTGTTGTGTTTATCAACGATAATAGAAGTAGAAAATGTTGTTATTTGATTGCCATCTGCATAACCATGAGGACGTTTAGCAGAAATTTTAAAATCGATAGGAATTGCTGGAAAAACAGTAACTGAAAATTCTTTAGAATTAGTACCCAATGATTCGGAAGATACTAATATGCGACCACTTTCTTTTTGAGAATAAATATTTTTATAAGAGATTAAATTTTTAGTAAATATCTCTTCATTTTTTTCTGAATTTAAAAACTGATGCTTTGCGAGCACAAGTGTGTTCTCAGGAAAGGGATTGTCTAAGGAATCTGTTGGGATAACCACTAACATTGTATAGTCTGTTCCTCCAGCTTCAATACTTGGTGGCCCAATATACGTTTCCATCGATGAAACTTCTTTTTTTGGACGTATTTGAAGTTTGCCAGATACTAATGAATCTTCATAAATTAGTTTCCAATTTACTACTCCAATTTTGCTGCTTATACTATAGGGTATTTTATATATAAGTATTTTTCTTTTATATGTTGGAATTATTAAAGTAGAACCATAACTGCTTGAACAATATAAAAGAGGTACTGCTTTTCTTAAGGTTGAGAATTTTAATTCGATAGGACTTCCTGCTTCAAATTCTATTTGACTTGTTTCCAAAGTAAAATTTGGGGTGACTTCACTATTTTGTATTAGCGTAAATGATGATAATAAAATCAGCGCTAAAAGAGATATGTATGTATATTTATTCTGCATTAATTTGGATTACCAATGTATGAGTTTGTTTCAATTTTTATATAACTAAAATCTGGATGCTTAATTTTTTGTAATTCAGTATTGGTATGATTTTCAATTCTATTAGGTATTATTTTATTTGAAATAGGTTTGTTAGGTAGACCATTTACAAAAACATTCTCCATTCCATCATTAATAATTTTCACGATACCATTATTCAAAATTTCATATTCAAAACCTTTTTTACGCTGTTGTCTAATCCCTTCTTTTATAAATAAATGGTCTACCCAAAGCATTGTTTTGTTTTCATCATAATATGAAATTAAAAGTTGTGGAACTGTAACTTCTTGAATTCCGCTATTAAATAGATTTCCATTAATAATTTTGCCATTAATATTTAATTCACTGATCGCTATATTTTTATATAAATCCGCTCCTGAAACATTTCCAGCTACTTGCAAATTAAATTTTGTGGGTTGTTCATCTAAATCTACGGGTGTAAATTCATCTGGATTAAATGTATCTGGAATAGAATCCTGTGTCTTTGACCATGCGATGCCTTCAAAATTAATTCTAAAAGCACTTGATTCTTTAGGTAATAGTTTATGTTTTACGTGATATTTAGCATTGTATACTGCTAGCGATTTATTATCATCATTATATAATGTGCCTTTTAACACAACATCTGCAGGGACATTATCTATATTTTGGACTTCGCCAATAATTGCATAATGGCCCTTATATTTTACAAGTTTGGCTGAGAGCACTTCTAATACTGGCTGTTTTAATACATCTTCATGATGGGTTTGCTCAGTTGTTATTCTTCTTCTTCCTTGGTTAAAAAAGCTAGTATTACTGTCTGAATAAAGTTGGTCTGGAGGCAAATCCGTATCTAAACCCTCAGGTATAATATACCATTTATTATGATGTTTTGATAATGATTTATAATCCACACGATTAATTTTCTCAAGAGGAGTAACCCAATCTGTTGTTATTCTGGCAGTTGCCAGGCTATCATTCCTACTTGTGATAACTGTTTCAATTGCATCAAGTTTTGCATAACTACTCAATAAACCATCTGTGACTGCAATTTCAAGCATATATTGAGCAATTGTAATAGTACTTTCTGGATCAATTAAACTATATGCTTTTTCAAATTCTTTAAAATCTAAAGCGTCATAGTATGCAACTATTACATTTTCTGGAATTCGTTGCGAATCATTGTTTAAATAGAATTGATAGATACTATAAAAAAGAATCACCATTAAAAGAATTGACCAAAAATGGGTAATTTTTAGGATAGAATTTGAGAACTTAGAATAATTATTCGACTGCTTTAAAAACGCAGGAGTTTTTTTTGGTCGTATTTTTAATGCATTAACCAATAGCATTTGAATATTTAAGATGAATGCGATTAATAATGTTAAGAAAGGCAAAACGCCCCAAATAATTTTTTGCCATTTAGCGACATCATCTTTATATAAAATTGAAGAAACTGGAGCTATATTTAATCGCTCCCAAACCATAATTCCATTTTGTAATTGCCGTAATCTTTGCCAACCAGAGAAATAGAGAATAGGGTCATAAAATTTATCGTTTGAAAAAATATACTTAAGGTTGTATTTTTCTGGTGTTGTTAAAAACTGCTGTAATGAACCAATTCCTGCAACACCTTTAAACTTTGAATTCTCTAGGCGTTCAATGGGTCTAGTCGTTAGTTCTGGTAACCTTCGTGCAGAATGGTAATTGCCATCTACAGTCATTGCATTCGTTTGTGCGCTTAGCCATGCCATTTGGTCACCAAAACCTAAAGTTAAGAAACGCCATTTGTCATGATCATCCTGATTTAGAAAATTAACAATAGGCAGCATTTTTATTTTTTGTGGTTGTAGTGGCCTAAAATACCCAAGACTCATAGTGAAAATAGACATAAATATAAATAATCCCGCAAGTACCCCTCCAATAATCCGATGGTAAATGGGACCAAATTTTGATTGAATAAGTGCTTTTAAATCCCCTTCAATAAAACGATATGCAAATTCACCTAATAATGGTAAAGACATAATAGAAGCCCAAAGAGTGAATCTATCTAAAGTAAGAATATTAAATGCTGTTTCACCTAAAATAATTCTCGGAATAGGAGTTGTTCCTCCTGTTCCTAAAATAGTTAGTATAGTTATAGATAAACCAAAAAAGATATAACGTTTACTAAAATATCTATAAAATATGTAAGGCAATAGAATGAGTAAAATACCCCAAGGAATTAAAAAGAATACGAGTCCAGAAGATGTAATCTCTAAAAAATTATCACGTGATCCGTGCGGAATTGGAACTTGTGTTATTGGATTATTTTTAGAATTAATCCAATAGGGTAGAATACACCCAATAATAATAACCAAAGAGGATATTCCAAAAGTAATAATCCTTTTAAAGAGTTTAAAAAAATTATTTAAAAAAAGTTTAAAAGTAACTTCCTTGATCGATTTTACTTGCTCACTAGAAACATCAAAAATAACCATTCCTATTAATGGAAAGATAAAAAATACCATCCCGAATATTGATGTAACATGGTGAGAAGTAACTGTAACGGCAACTAAAGATAAAGAAGTTGCTAAATACCAGAGTTTCCCAGTTTTTAACCATAAATAGATTTCAGGTAATGCATGCAATAAAACGGAAATTCCTATAATACTTGGGAGTTGACCAAATATATGAAGTGTTTCTACAAAAGAAGATGAAAATACAGCCAGTATAGAAGCATAACCTGCAACAGTTCTGTTTGATGTAATTAATAAAGAAAAACGATAAACACCTGTTATAAAAAGTAATATTGATAAAAGTGCAACAGTAAATAAGCCAAATTTTAAACCACCAATCATAGATAATAATCCAATAGATTGATGCACCAATGGCGGATAACTCATTACAGTAAAACCAGTATACCACTCATAATTCCACGGTTCAAACCAACTATTTGCATAATGATCTGCAAAAAACACATGTATTAATGCATCATATGTAGTTTCTAAGGTGAAAAAAATAGAAGTACCATGAAAAGCTAACCCTAATAGTATAGCTATAATTAAATGTTTATTTGAAGTTTCTTTCATTTATTCCTTCAAGATATCAATAGTATAAATATACATAATTTTAATAGCGATTCGATTTTAATTATCTATGGAAAGCTACGCTTCATCTATACTTCATAATAGGTTAAACTAAATAAGGGTTTTAGAAGAAGCTTACAATGTACTTTTGAACTATCTAGAACAAAAAATACAATTTTATTATGAAAATTTTAGCAATAGATGATCAACAATTAGTATTACTTCCTTTACAAAAAAGGTTAGAAGAGTTAGGTTACGAAGTAATAATAGAAACGGATGCCTTTAAAGCAATTGCTCATTATAATTCTTTTCATCCAGATTTAGTAATTGTCGATATAAATATGCCAATAGTTTCAGGTTTAGATATTATAAAACATATAAGAAATACAAAAAACTCTCAAACACCTATAATGGTTTTATCTGGTGACACAAATGACGAAACAATTACTGAAGGTTTTGAATTAGGAATTAATGACTATATGAAAAAGCCTTTAAGCTTAAATGAAATTAGTGCACGTGTAAAAAGGTTAATTGGCGCTCCAGAATTTAAAAATACAATTATAAAAAGTAATGTTATGATCCAAGAGCGCTGTGTAGGAGTTGTGATCCCTTGCTATAATGAAGAAAAACGTTTATTAAGCACCAAATTTATAGATTATATAAGCAAAAACAGTGGATATCATTTATGTTTTGTTAATGATGGAAGCAAAGACAAAACATTAAAAATACTTAAAGGATTGCAAAAAGGAAGAGAAGATTTTATTACCGTTTACAACTGTAAAAAAAATGGAGGAAAAGCGGAAGCAGTACGTTTAGGAATGCTTCATATGGCTACTAAAGAAGATTTAGATTATATCGGTTTTTTAGATGCCGATTTATCTACTGATTTGGCTGATTTTGATGATTTAATAAAAACAATAGATCATTCAGAGTTCAAAATAGTAAGTGGTTCTAGAATTGCAAGAATGGGCGCAAATATTACAAAGGAGTCTGCAAGAATGATAATAAGTTTGACCATCAATTTTATCATTAGAAAAATCTTATCAATGGATTTTAAAGACACTCAATGTGGTGCAAAAATATTTCATAAAGATGTTATAAATATTGTTTTCAAAAAAGAATTTGTAACACAATGGATTTTTGATGTTGAAATATTTAAAAGGATGACTCAGTATTATGGCTTAAAAAAAGCAAAAACAATGCTTTGTGAGCAACCCTTAAAAAGATGGATTCATGTAGATGGCTCAAAATTAACTATGAAAGATTCAATAAAAATTATTGGCCAATTAGCGCAAATCGCTTGGGTATATAGATCAAAAAAAATAAATATAAAATCATTTACAGCAAGCGAATTAAACGTTGTACAATAATAAAATCGGTTAATAAAAAATGGGGATAGGCATCATCATCATATTTCACAATAATGAATATGACATTAATAAATATTTACTTAGCAAACAGATCAAAAAAACACAAAATATAAAGTTCTGTTTGGTTAACAATTGTAGTAAAGATAAAACGGATCAAATATTAAAAGAAATAAAAGAAGATTGTGGATCGACGGTTTCAATAGTAAATGTTAAAAAAAAGGGCTCAGAAGCTTCTGCTAAAAGAGCAGGTGCAAGATATATGATTAATCAATTTGAATTAAAACATCTAGGCTATATACACATAAAATCTATTGACCTTACTAATGATGGTTTCTATAATTTAATTAAAAACATTAGTGATTATCAAAAAGAAATTTTAGAATATAATATAGAAAATTTAAAGAAAAAAGAAATTAGGAAAATGAAATACCAAAGTTTATTCTCTGTAATTGAAAACATAAAAAGAATGCAATCAAAAAGTCAATTTTCAAACATAGTCTTCAAACTAAAATAATTGCAAAAATTTTAAACGCTCAATAGTGTCAAATGCAATGGGCATTAACATGAGTATGAAAATCTTTGTTTCAGTCGTTTTGTTTTCAAGGTTATAATATAAAAACAAAGAAAATGATCGTATATCCAATTAAATTTAATCCTATAATAAAAGAAAAAATTTGGGGAGGAAATAAGTTAAACACTGTTTTAGGAAAGAAAACTAACAAAAAGAATATTGGCGAAAGTTGGGAGATTTCTGATGTTAATGGCAACATATCAATAGTAAGCAATGGCTTTTATAAAGGGGAAAGTATTAAGGATTTAATGATAAAATACGAAGCTCGTTTTTTAGGAACTCATAATTTTGAATACTATGGACATAATTTTCCGCTACTTATAAAATATTTGGATGCTAAAATCGATTTATCTGTTCAAGTACACCCAGACAATGATATGGCAAAAAAATATCATAACACTTTTGGTAAAACCGAAATGTGGTACATTTTGGATAGTGATGAAAATGCAAACATTGTGTTAGGTTTAAAAGATAAAAACATCAATTCCGAAATTCTTAACCATATCACTTCTCAAAATGTTGACACAATTTTCAATAGAAAAAAAGTTAAAAAAGGAGATAGTTTTTTTATACCTGCTGGTAAAATTCACGCTATTGGAGCAGGTGTGTTAGCAGCAGAAATTCAACAAACCTCAGACATTACTTATCGTGTTTATGATTGGGATAGAATCGATACTAGTGGACAAAAAAGGGAATTACATACAAATTTAGCAGAGCAAGCTACAAAACGATTTGATTCTAATGGAAAATCACAAAATAAAACTCAATCTAACAATAGCATTAACTTAGTTAATTGCGATTATTTTACGACCAATATCTTAGAGATAAACGAGGAACAAATTAAGGATTATAGAGACTTAGATTCGTTTATTATTTTTATGTGTGTTGAAGGTTCTGTAAATATTACAACTGGAAACTATTCAGAAAATTTAAAAATGGGAGAAACCATTTTGCTCCCAGCTATAACAGAAGAAATAAAATTTAATTCTGCAGATGGAAAGTTATTAGAAATATTTTGAATTAAACTTTTGGCACCTCTTTATTTGTAATTATTATTCAGCACGGCACAAAATACATAACGGATGGCAATATGAAAAAGTAAAACAAACGGACGAATAAACACTAAACAAAATGAGAGGAACAATTGAATTAAATAGCGATAAAGTAAAGGTTTTTTTACCTGAATTAATGTGTGATTTCTTTATAGGAGTAGTGAAGCCAAACCAAATGACTATTGATAAAGATAGTTATGGAATATTATCAAAAGATAACAGAGGAACTAGGATTAATAGTAGAGCCTTTTTCATTAATTGGGAATTAATAATATATAAAGATAATCAATAAATAGACAATAAAGTATTATTCTTTTGCTCTGCTGAGAGTCGTAATATTAATTGTGTCTTATATCTTATTGAAAATTACCAAATAAAATAATCAGGAAAATAATCCGATAATTTAAATATATTTCATCCAAACCTATTTAACCTTTTCACAAACCCATATTTTTCTAGTGAACTTTCTTTTTCCGCTTTTACTAACGGTGCAATAATCTGATATTCTAAAACCTGTATTACTGATTAAGTTTGTAATGTCTGATATTGATACAATTACTATGCGATCTGTGATTGCTGCTGTAGACTCAATAATATGTAAGATATCATTATCAGTTGCATTACTAAACAGATTATAAGGGAGGTCAATAATGGCAGCATCATACTTTTTGCTAATATTCTTTATATCGGAGTGATATACGTTTGCAGTATAGTTGAAGTGAGAAATATTTTCTTGAGCATTATTACATATCTTCTCGTTAATGTCACAACCCTCAATATTATTTCCTGAAAAACAAGCTTCTAACATTATGGTGCCAACACCACAACATACATCTAGCAGCTTACTCTCTTTGTTTGCCTTTGCTGCAATATTAACAAGAGCTTTGGCAATACTTATACTTATGGAGTTACTATATGAGCGTGGTTTTTTCTTGTGTTTATGCCAAGTAAAAGAGTCTTTATTTAAAACACCAAAACACCAAATGCCCTCAAAGTAGCATAAACCATACGTTATGGTTGGGTTATAATAATCAGGAATGCCTTCAATACTCCAGCCTATATCTTTTAATTTATTTAGCCGCTCTTTATATTCAGTTATATCACCATCTAAAACTAAATATTCAACTTTGAAACCTTCTATGCAGATACTTTCTTTTTTGATGTCCTTTATTAGCGTATCGTAATCTTCAGAAAACGAAATAACATCAAGTCTACTTTTAATAAAAGGACTGTTTGAAGGTTCTGCTTTTATATCTGAAAAAAGCAGTCTATTCTTTTCTTCCTTATTAAAAATATATCTCGATTCGAGCTTGCATAACTCACTTTCAGGATTCTCATAACTAAAGGAATATATGTATTTGTTTATTTGCATGTTTTTTGACCTTGATATTCTTCTATCAGTTGGGATTTAGCAATGAATATAATCAAATTTTTAAAGACAAATGTGAGTGCTATCACATCTAAATTAACAAAAATTAATTTTTTAAATTTAATTAAAAAAGATACTTAAAGACCACTGTTTACTAAATTTATAATTTTAAAGTTGTTTGTTTTAAATTAAGGTTTCGACTTAGTTATAGTGCAGTAGGAACCTATTAATCTCCAACATTTATTTTAATAAATGCGACAGAACCATAAAAAGCATTCATTTAAAATCGCAGCCAAAGATTTAAACAGAAATGTTAATGCCATTTTTTTCTTCGATTTGTTAAATTGAACTTAGCTTTGCCAGATGGAAGAATGGTATCATTATGTCCTTTTAATTGTTGTTGGTTTCGCCGTGGGTTTTATTAATACCGTTGCTGGCGGAGGTTCTTTACTATCGTTACCAATCCTTATTTTTTTAGGCTTGCCTCCCAGTGTTGCTAATGGTACAAATCGCGTTGCTATTGTTGTACAGACCGCATTAGCCACAGCAGGATTCAAAAGTAAAGGCGTGTCAACCTTTCCATTTAATGCATACTTGGGAGCTTCAGCTTTAATAGGAGCTATTATTGGAGCTAGAATAGCGGTCGATATAGACGGCGCACTGTTTAATAAAATACTGGCTGTTATTATGATAGTAGTTATTTTAATAATCGTTTTTATGCCCAAAACAAATCTTAAGGATGTACAAGAACGTCTTACAGGTAAGTATTTATGGTTGGGAATGCTTGCTTTTTTCTTCTTCGGAATTTATGGCGGATTTATAAATGCCGGACTTGGTTTTATTATGATTTTATTTTTGCACTTTTTTAATCATATGTCCTTAGTAAGAGCTAACGCTACCAAAGTCGCCGTTGTATTTATGTATATGCTATCGGCATTAGCAGTTTTTGTATTGAATGACAAGGTAAATTGGACGATCGGTTTTGTACTTGCAATTGGAAATGGTTCAGGGGCATGGATTGCCAGCAGAGTCTCGGTTAACAAAGGAGATGGTTTTATTAAAACCTTTCTTATTGTTATGGTTGCCATTATGGCGATTAAACTTTGGTTTTTCTAAAGGATAGGGTATTGTTTTAAAAAAATTAAGGAAGAACTCTTGCTAGTAGTTAGGTTCATTCTATAATTTCGTAGTCAATACTTAGTTTTCGCAAAGCTCTTAAAGCTGAACCTGAGTTTTTATCTTTCATATCAATATCTACAGCGTCTCCTTCTAAGAGTATATCTGTAAGTTCATTCGACAGTGATTCATCAATATTAGATGAAATCTCTGCAATACATTTGGCTATCGCTCTTCTATCTGGTCTCTGAGCATCACAAGACAATAAGTTTAATTTCATAAAAATAATTTACAAATGCAAGATACTAAAGTTAATATTAGATAAGTCTTTAATATACTTGCCAATATTTATTTTAATGTTAGTTGCGGAAAATTAGTTAGGATTTTACGCTATATTATGAAGTTAATTATTTTAAAGCCTTATTTCGTTCAATATTGATTGGCCAATTTTAATAGTATTAGTTACATTTTTTGGTTGTTCCCTCATCAATAAAGAATGCTTTTGTAAGCATTGCTTTTATAGAATTAGCTATAATAATAAGTAAAAAGAACAAAATATTTTATAAAATAAAAGTGATACTGATTAAAAAACGCGTTTTTTTAACTAATTATCAATGTATTAATTCAATGTTCGTTTTAATACTGTTTAGGTTTTGTTGTAGCTATTTTTATAGGGATTACTTAAGTTAATAGTTTTAGTAGATGCTTTTGCATCATCCTCATTATTAAAAATTTACAAATGTTATGATGTTAAATTGGTCCCGACTACTTTTTTCAAAAAACTGATTCATATAACCAGCTTCAAGTCTTATATTTTCATTAATATGGTAGCCAATTCCTCCATATACTCTATTTCTATCAAATACTTTCGATTCTGTATTTAGAAATATTTCATTGTAAGCAGAAAAATATAAGTTGTTATTTTCTTTTTTTGTTATAGGAATATTAAATCCTAAGAAATAACGTAAACGCATTTTGAAATCACTTTCAACGAATCGCTGCTCAAAACGGTAACGGTGTTGCAAGCTAACAATTCCAATGTTTTGTTTGGATATGAATTGTTGAAATATTCGGTGTTCGTTAACCGAAATTTGATCGGTATTGTTATCTAAATAATTTTCAGATAAAATATATCCATAACCAAGCAATACGTTATTCTTGTCTTCATTAAACGTATAACCCAAACCTGTTCGTAATAATAACTGCTCTAAATCACCAATGGCATTGTAGTTTCTGTATTGCACTTCATTATGCAGATTCCAATTTGAGTTTAGCTTTTTATTACCGATATATATAAGCCAATTACCAAAATTACTATCTTGGCTTTGTGCAGAAATAGGCAGCATTAATCCAATAATTAATGCTGCAATCTTTATTTTTTTTTTCATATTTTTTCCAAAACTTTATGAGTTTCTAATTTAATAGTTAATTATTTCCTTGAAAGAATTGGCCTATACCAGCAGAATCAAATTTATAAGTGGTATCGTTTTCAGACTTATCCAATTTATTATTGATTGTTAAAGCCCACAAAACTAACTCCATGCAAAAGGCTTGATCCTCTTTGCTCAATGTTGCTGCATATTCTTCAATTACTGCTAATAAAGGTGTTACGGTTTTAAGATTAGTAAAGAATTCGTTATCAGTATCTGTATAGTTCAATTCAATAAAGTTATTGTCGAACCAATGGATTAAATCTGTGTAAGGTGTTTTAACTCCGTCCTTTTCTAGTTTTGGTATTCGAGGGAATATTGTTTCAAACTGTTTCATCACCGCATTATCAATCAGTATTTTAGCCACTTCATCAGCGCCTTCTTGTTCCCCTTCATATACTAGCTCAATTTTACCGGTTATAGATGGAATGATAGCTATAAAATCGACTAAGCGAATTGTTGTCTTCTCAGAACCTGTTTCAATCAATCGCAACTTTGCTGCTGCCATTAGGTTTTCCATGGCACTAATTGTTAAACGAGCACTTACACCACTTTTGGCATCTACATACTCGCTACTACGTGCTTGAAATGCAACCTCTTCTAAAAGATTTTTCGCTAAACTAGGAACTTGAATTACCGCTTTGTCTGCAGTTGAAACCTTTGCTTCTTGCTCTGTAATTTCTCGTGCTAGCGCAATTGATTTTGGATAATGGGTGAAAATCTGAGATCCAATTCTATCCTTTAATGGCGTAACAATACTTCCTCTATTGGTATAGTCTTCGGGATTTGCTGTAAACACAAATTGAATATCTAGGGGCATCCTTAACTGAAATCCACGTATTTGAATATCACCTTCTTGCAAAATATTAAATAAGGATACTTGAATACGTGCCTGTAAATCTGGCAACTCATTTAACACGAATATAGAGCGATTTGCCCTTGGGATCATCCCATAATGCAATACGCGTTCATCTGAATATGGTAACTTTAAAGTTGCTGCTTTAATAGGATCTATATCGCCAATTAAATCCGAAACATTAACGTCTGGTGTTGCCAATTTTTCGAAGAAACGCTTAGATTTGTGTACCCAAGAAATAGGTGTTTTATCTCCAAGTTCTGCGATTAGATCTCTTGCATGTTTTGAAATGGGTTTAAATGGACTGTCGTTTATTTCAGACCCTTTTACGATAGGCATGTATTCATCAAGTAAGTCTACCATACTTCTAGCAATCCTGGTTTTGGCTTGACCGCGCAACCCCAATAGATTGATGTGATGTCCCGCAAGAATGGCTTTCTTCATTTGTGGCACTACCGTGTCTTCATAGCCCAATAAACCTTCAAAAACAACCTCTTTCGCTTTAATACGAGTAATTAAATTCTCCTGAATTTCTTCGTTAATCGTTTTATCTTTAAATCCAGAATCTTTCAATTCTTTAAATGTGATTTCTTTTTTCATCTTGATTTATATTCTTTTAATTCTATTTTTTTCGTAATCTTCAAAAATCATTTGCCCTAATCCAGAAAGTCCAGTTAAAAAGGCTTTTCCTTTGTTTTGTGCTGTAAAAAGTTCTACAAATTCTCGTAGATATGGGTCTTGAGCGATCATAAATGTGGTGATTGGAATTTTTAATTTTCTCGCTTGTGCAGCTTTATTAAGGCATTTTGAAACGATCATTTCATCTAAACCATTACTGTTTTTGTAAAACTCTCCTGATGGCAATCGAACACAGCTCGGTTTTCCATCGGTAATCATAAAAATTTGTTTGTTCGTATTTCGTTTTCTACGAAGAATATCCATTGCTAATTCCAATCCAGCTACGGTGTTAGTATGGTAGGGGCCAACTTTCAAATAAGGAAGGTCCTTGATTTTAATAGGCCAAGCTTCATTTCCAAATACAATAATATCTATGGTATCCTTGGGGTACTTGCGTTTAATCAATTCAACTAATGCCATTGCTACTTTTTTAGCAGGAGTAATGCGATCTTCACCATACAAAATCATGGAGTGACTAATGTCAATCATAAGCACTGTGCTCATTTGTGCCTTGTGTTTCGTTTCCTCAACGATTAAGTCATTTTCTGTTATACGTAAATCTGATATTCCGTTGTTGATTTGTGCATTTTTTAAGCTCTCGGTCATATTAACCATCGCTAGATCATCTCCATACTGAAAAGAACGGTTTTCACCATCACGTTCATCTCCTACACCTGTTTTTGTAGTACGGTGATTACCGATGCCACTTTTCTTTAACTTTCCAAATATCTGATCTAAGGCATACTCGCGCAATGCAGACTCTAGTTTGGCGGTCAATATGTTTTTGCCTTTTCCTTTACCTGATTTTCCTTTATCTGGATCTATTTCCTCTTTTATATACCCACGCTTCTTTAGGTCTTCTTCAAAATCTTTCAACGAATATTCATTGCTAAATATATTATACTCTTTATTAAGAGTATTTAACCAGTTAAAGGCTTCCTCTATATCACCTGATGTATGTGTAAGCAAATCTTTAAAAATGTCAAACACCCGATCAAAATGTGATACTTCTTTAGAAATGTACTTACTGAATGTAAAACCTTTTCCAAAATTAAAATCTATACCCGTCATATTCTTAATTTTTTTACTCGACCCATCTATTTAAATTAGACTATTCAAGGAATTTCACAATAGCGCAAATTTTGTTTTTTTTATTTTTTTTAAAGCTGAAATACAAAAATATCACACTTATTGTTAATATAAATATTTAACCACTTAGTATTCCAAACCAGTAATCTTTA
>CAJXEB010000008.1 GCA_913052585.1 uncultured Flavobacteriaceae bacterium
ATCGTACTGGCACCGCTGCGCTGGCTTGCAAGTATTGGGGCTGTCCCTTGGCTCTTTAATGTTAACAGGGAAGCTGGTGTAGTCACATAGGGAGAACTGGAGATTACCTCCATGCCTAAGCCGACTCGTTGTGAAGAATGGAATCCTGAAAATTTCATAACCTTAATCAATGATTTTGAATCATAATCTAAACTAGTGAGACCTACTACTGAATTTAAATCAATATCTGAATTTTTTAAAATTAAATCCATTGTAGATGAATTCAGAAAATCTTTAATTAAGAATTTATAATCTTTAAGTGGTGCTTTATAAACTTGCATTAATTTCTCAAATACTTACCTGTTTCAAGTATGTGTTCTAATCTTTCTATTGTTAAATTTTCTTTCATTAAATTGTAAATAGCATCTTTTTCTAATTTTAATATATTTTCTTCTAATAATTCCTTTGTAATATCAGTATCTCCTCCTGATAAAACATAAGCAATTTTTTCACCGATAAATTTATCATATTGAGAAATAGCACCGCTTGATTGCATATTTTCCAAAGTTAACATTATTGCTGCAACAGCTGTTTTACCTGGTAAACAATAGATTTTTTTTTCAGGAATTTTATAATTTTTTGACATTTCAATAGCTTTCATTTTTGCATCAAATAATAAACGTTTTCTATTCATAGTTATCCCATCTGAATATTTTAAATAACCAATTTGGATGTTATAATTAGATAAGCCCAAGTGGGCACTGGAACAGAAGCACAGCCTTTAATAATAACCCTTTTATTAAGGATTATTGAAGAATCAAGAAAATAAAAATGGGAGCACAAGGCTCCCATTACTATTACTTACGTAAATTCAATTCTTTAACAATTGCACGATATCTCATAATATCTTTTTTCATAAGATAATTTAAAAGAGATCGTCTTTTACCTACTAACATTACCAAAGAACGTTCCGTGTTGTAATCCTTGTGGTTTTTTCTTAGGTGTTGAGTTAAATGCTCGATACGGTAGGTGAATAAAGCAATTTGCCCTTCAGCTGTTCCAGAGTCTTTTTCAGACTTACCGTGTTTTTTGAAAATTTTTCCTTTTTCTTCTGGTGATAAATACATGCCAATATTGGTTTAATGATTTTTATGTACAGATTACCGCTATGGTAATCAGGCGGCAAATATATTGATTTTCTATAAAATAGCGAATAGAATTTTCACTTTATTTTAATAGGAAAAAATTAAACCTTTTTCGTTATTAAAAGTCTTAACAAATTAGATTGTAATGTTTTAGATTGATAAATCAACAATCATTAACGTTATCTAAATCTGAAACACAACTACCTAACTTTAAATTATATACTTATAAAAATCATCGCTCCCAAAGTGATTATGTTATGTTCTGTGTTTTTAATTTTTTTCATAAGCCGTGAAACTGACGAAACGAACAACCTTGAAGCCAATTATTCTGATGAAGATAACTCCAAAGCTGCAAAAGCAGATAATGTAATTGAGGGAACTATATATTTTGAAGAGCAAAGATTAACAGCAGAAGTAGATTTTGGATAGGGTATTTGTGACAATGAAGCAATACTCACTATTGATGGACAAGAGATCCTTATTATTATGTAAAATAGACAATATAGTTTAAAAAAAAATGCTGCTCAATTGAACAGCATTTTTTTAAGCTATATTGTCTCTAAGTGGACGATTTAATATTAAATCGATATATAGATTCACTTTAGATTTTAAATCTTTTCTATGAGTAATAAAATCTAAAAAGCCGTGTTCTTGTAAAAACTCTGCTCTTTGAAAACCTTCAGGTAATTCTTTACCTGTAGTGTCTCTAACAACACGAGGTCCAGCAAAAGCAACTAAAGCTCCTGGTTCACTAATATTAATGTCTCCTAGCATTGCGAAAGATGCAGTAGTCCCTCCAGTTGTAGGATCAGTACAAAGAGATATATAGGGTATTTTTGCTTCAGCAAGTTGTGCTAGTTTAGCTGAAGTTTTGGCTAATTGCATTAAAGATAAAGCAGCTTCCATCATTCTAGCTCCACCACTTTTTGAAATAATCATAAAAGGTAATTTCTGATTAATAGCATAACCAGCAGCTCGAGCAATTTTTTCTCCAACAACACTACCCATAGATCCGCCAATAAAACTAAAGTCCATACAAGCAATTACGATGTCTTTACCCATAGATTCTCCAACTGCAGTTCGAACTGCGTCATTTAGCTTGGTTTTTTCTTTAGCGTCTTTTAAACGATCTGTATATTTTTTAGTATCCGAAAATTTTAAAGGATCTTTTGATGTTAACTTAGGATTTAGTTCTTTGTATTTTCCGTCGAATAAGATATCGAAATACTCATTACTTCCGATTCTTACATGATAGCCATCTTCAGGGCTTACGTAGAAGTTTCTCTCTAATTGTTCGGTGTCTACTATTTTTCCAGTAGGAGATTTATACCAAAGTCCTTTTGGGACATCTTTTTTATGTTCTGTAGGGGTTTGAATCCCTTTTTTTGTTCTTTTAAACCAACTCATAGTTTGTAAGGTTTTACATTTTTTTTAAAAGCTATTTGTCTATAAAATGTTGGGCAATGTATTAAATATTAAACAAAAGCCAACTTACAAATGCTAAAAAATGAATTTATAAAGTATTTACGTTGTTAAGATCTTCAAAAGCTTTTATTAATCTTTTCTTGAAAGTAGCTTCGCCTTCACGGAGCCATTTTCTTGGATCATAGTATTTTTTGTTTGGTAATTCGTCCCCATCAGGGTTTCCAATTTGGGTTTTTAAGTATTCCATGTTGTTTTGTATATAATCACGAACACCTTCAGTAAATGCAAATTGCATATCGGTATCTATATTCATTTTTATAACACCATAACCAATTGCTTCACGAATTTCTTCTAATGTTGAACCACTTCCTCCATGAAATACAAAATCGATTGGATTGTTTCCAGTGTTATATTTTTTCTGAACGAATTCTTGTGAATTTTTTAATATAATTGGAGTTAATTCAACATTTCCAGGCTTATAAACTCCATGAACATTACCGAAAGCTGCAGCTATAGTAAATTGATCGCTTACTTTCATTAATTCTTCATAAGCGTATGCTACTTCTTCTGGCTGGGTATAAAGTTTTGATGAATCTACATCACTATTGTCTACGCCATCTTCTTCTCCTCCTGTTATACCTAATTCTATTTCGAGAGTCATACCCATTTTCGACATTCTCTCTAAGTATCTTTTACAAATTTCAATATTTTCCTCAATAGGTTCTTCAGATAGATCTATCATATGTGAACTATAAAGAGGAGATCCTGTTTGCTTGAAGTGTTCTTCGCCAGCATCTAATAACCCATCAATCCAAGGCAATAGTTTTTTTGCACAATGATCGGTATGCAGAATAACGGTAGCTCCATAAACTTTAGCTAACTCGTGTACATGTTTTGCGCCTGCAACACCTCCAGCAATAGCAGCTTTGTGATTTTCATTACTAAGTCCTTTCCCGGCATTAAAATGAGCTCCACCATTAGAAAATTGAATAATTACAGGTGAGTTTAATTCAGCTGCAGTTTCTAATACAGTATTGATAGTGCTTGATCCTGTAACATTTACTGCAGGTAAAGCAAATCCCTTTTTCTTAGCAAATTGATGTATTTTTTGGACCTCTTTTCCGGTAGCAATACCTGGCTTGATAGAATGACTCATAGTAGTTATTTTAGACAACAAAAATAATAAAATTTAATGGTTTAAAATGGATAGTTGATTCCAATATTATAAACTGCATTTCCGAAATTATAATCGGTAAACCATCTATTTCCTTTTTGATAAAAGGGATCATATGTTTTAAAACCTATATCTAATCTAAAAACAAAAAAACCAAAATCATAACGCAAACCAAAACCAGATGAAACAGCAATGTCTTCTAAGTCTTTTAAGCTAGTAAAGGTTTTTGCAGGATCGGTAATATTGTCTAAAGCATTCCAGATGTTACCAGCATCAACAAATAATGCTCCATTAAAATCTCCAAATAGTTTAAAACGATATTCTCCATTTAAAGTTATTTTAAAGTTAGCTTCATTAAAGTCTAAAACACCTCCGCTACTTCCTGGCCCAAGCTCATATGCTTGCCAACCTCTATTGTCATTGCTTCCGCCTGCGAAATAACTTCTGGTAAAAGGTATGTTGGTACTATTGCCGTAAGGAATAGCGATACCCATAAAACTTCTAAATGCTAATTTATTTTGATAATTTAAGTCCCAATGTTTTATGTATTCTGCTTCTGCTTTTATATACTGTGAATATGCCACATCACCAATAACATAACTTCCTAGTAAATCTTTTGTTGCTCCTGCAGCTTTGGCAATTAGATTAGTTAATAACCCCGCAGATTCAACTTTCCAACGTACTCTGTAAAATGAATTATCTTTAATATTTTCTCTTGTATCTCGAGTCCAAGAATAATTCATAGCGAATATTAAATTGTTTTCAGTCAACCTATTTTGTCTTTCTGCAATACTTAATACTTCATTTTGATCTTCCTGACTTAAACCTAACGCATTATTTTCGCCTAAGGCAAGTCTAATAAAAGAATTCGTTTCTAAGGGTATTATAAGTTGTTGACTTTCTGAATCTTCAAATTCATATTCAGAATCTACTGCAATATCATTTAAGCTATTATACGAGCTTGTATATACATTGTAATAATTTTCAGGATTAAGATTTCTTACAAACTGAATGTTTAATAAATCTAAATGATTCGTTCTATTAGCTTTTGGTTTCCATCGATAATTATAAATCAAGTTAATATTTTGACGGTCTAAACCAATATTATTTTGGTTTGTAAATCCAACAGTAGCAGATGTAGTTGGTGACATGTATTTTGGAATAAATCGATCTGTTTTTATTGGAAAAATAATCCTTGGAAATATTAGTGTCATATCAGCACCAATGTCTGAATTGTTAAAAAACCGACTATTACTATTTCCAGCATCTTTAGAAGATCCGACTCTACCTTTAGCAGAAATTTCTAATATTTCTGCTCTTCTAAAAACATTTCTAATAGAAAAAGAAGCTTTAAACCCTATACCAAACTGTTGTATTGTTGAGGTAAAAGCATCAATATCTATCCCTCCTGAATATTTTTTACGAGAAGTTAATAATATAGTGGCTATAAGATCTGTTCCTGTTGAATCTTTAGGGTCTTCGGTATAGGATATTTTTGGGTATTTAAATATTTTTAAATCACTAATTTGTTTATAGGTTAAACTTCGCTCAGAGTCTTTAAATGTTTTTCCTGGTGAAATGGCTATTGCATCGGTAATCGCTTTAGGGAAAAATTTAAGTTTTTCGTAACTATAAAGATGATACCCATTAAAAAAAGCAGAATCTAATATGGTTTCATTTCTGTTTTTATAATTATAGTCAGTTACTATTTGAATATCACTAATTCTATGGACTTTAAAAGGTTCTGTGCGAACAGTATCGTTTTCTCTTATTTTTCTATCTGAAATTTTGTAAATAATATTTACTTTATGACTAGTTTCAACAGAATCTGCTTCAAACTCTATATAGCTCTGGTCAAAATAAAATAATCCAGAGTTTCTAAAGTTTTGAGAAATCCGTTCTCTTTCATTATTAAAATCATTTGATGAATATTGATTTTCTTTTACAATTAGTGATTTATCCTTAATTGTTTGAAATAATGAATCTACTACGGGAGAGCTTAATTCTTCTTCTATGGTTCCAATTAAATAAGGTTTGTATCTTTTTATATAATAAGTAATTGAAGCTCTTTTATTTTCAATAGTATCAATTTTGTAGCTTGATTTAGTATTAAACCATCCAAAACTCGCATAATAACTATTAATGTATTGGATGTTTTTTTTTAATTTTTTTTCATCAATAATTGTAGGCTCATTTCCAACTTTTTGGATCCATTTGTTAAATCCTGAATAACTAGAAGCTATCTTAGCTACTTGTTTTTTTGAGTAGATGTTATTCATTCTTTTTTCCCTGTTAGGCTTATTATGTTGCCATTTTTGAAAAGTAGAATCTGGTTCTAGATCTGCAAGATTATAAAAATAGAGGCTTAATGGAATTCCAACAACCTTTTTGTTGGGTTGTTGGTACAATAAACTTTTAACTTTAAATTCACTATTAACAGTGCTGTCAATAATAATTGTGCTCTTAGTAAGAAGGTGTCTATCCTTTGGAATATGTTTTACTGCATCACAAGAAATAATTAATATAATTAATCCTAAAAATAATGATATTTTTGTGATGGTTTGGGTCAAGTTTCTAAATTTAATAACATCAAAAATACATGATTTTGGTCAGCAAAAGTCAAATAAAATTAATAACAAGTTTACAGCAAAAAAAGTACCGAAATAAATTGGAATTATTTGTTGCCGAAGGTCCAAAAGTTATTAACGAGTTAATAACTGCTAAGCTACAATTACACTCTTTATATTCGACTGTAGATGGGTTGTTTAAAAACGAAAACGTTCAGATAATTTCAGAAAAAGAACTTTCAAAAATTAGTTCTTTAAAAAATGCTAATAATTCTTTGGCAGTTTTTAAAATTCCTAATAAAAAATCCTATGTTGAAAATGGAATAACGGTAGTGTTAGATTCTATTCAAGACCCCGGTAATTTAGGTACTATCATTAGGTTGTGTGATTGGTTTGATGTCACAAATTTAATATGTTCATTAAATACAGTTGATTGCTTTAATCCTAAAGTTATTCAGGCCACTATGGGTTCTATTGTTAGAGTGAATATTATGTATACTGATATTGAAGAATTTCTTACAAAAAGTAAATTTCCAATTTATATAGGGGCTATGAATGGAGCAAATATTTACAAAGAGAAATTGCCGGATAAAGCTATAATTGTAGTTGGAAATGAAGCAAATGGTGTTTCAACTAAAATTATGGATCTTGCTAATAATAAAATTACAATCCCACAATTTGGTGTTAATCAAGAAACTGAAAGTTTAAATGTAGCGACTGCTACCGCAATACTTTTGAGCGAATTTAAAAGGATTACTGTATCGTGAAATTGATAAAAACTGTTCTTGATGTCATTTTTTCAATATTACCAGTCCAACCACTATTTGGATTATTATCCCTAACCAATTCATCATTCATTCCAAAAACACCCCGAATAGATGGTGTAAATTTGAAATAATATAAATAAAAATCAATTCCAAAACCTAACTCATAATTGTAATTAGAACTCGTAGATCTAAATTGGCCAGTTTCATTATCTTCAGGATTGTCTTCGTTACTTGCCAGATTAAATGATGTTGACACCCCGCCAATAATAAAAGGCTTTATATTATTAAGTCTTTTTGTAGATACTTTTAATAATAAAGGAATATGAATGTAAGTTGCTTTTATTTCCCTAAAATTATCTCTTGCTTCTTCAAAACCAGGAAAAATAAGATCACGTTTAGTGAAGCTAAGACCCGGTTCTAATCTTAAATCAAGATAATTGTTAATGCGTAAATTACCTAAAAGGCCAACATTAAAGCCTGTTTCTCCTGTTGCTAAAACATCTGTATTGTCACCTTGAGTTTGTTCTTTGTAATCAAAGTTATAAGAGTAATTATTGAAGCCTAAAAAATACCCCCAAGAAAGGGTTCTCTTGTCATTGTTTACACGGTTTAATAATTTTTCTTTACTAAATAACTGTGCATTTGCACCTTGAGCAAGCAGTAATAAGATAAATACAAAAAATAGTTTTTTCATAATTATTTGGTGGCGGTATAAATTGTTGCAACGCCAAAAGTTTGAGGTTTGTCCATTACATTTATAAACCCAATTTTTCGTAAAATATTGTTAAGCTTTTCACCATATGGAAAAAGAGATGCGCTTTCGCTTAAATAACTGTAAGCGACTTTATCTTTTGAAAATAATTTTCCGATTAAGGGAAGTACAATTTTTGAATGAAATTGATACCCTTGTTTAAATGGAAACTTAGTAGGAACGGAAGTTTCTAAAATTATAAATAATCCGTTAGGCTTTAAAACCCGTAGTATTTCTGATAACCCTTTTTCTAGGTTTTCAAAATTTCTAATACCGAATGAAACCGTTATGGCGTCAAATATATTATCCTTAAAAGGTAATGCTTCCGAATCTCCTTTAATAAATTCAACATTATCGTTTAATACTGTATTGGCAACTTTTTTTCTAGCTACTGAAAGCATTCCTTCGGATAAATCTAATCCAACTATTTTTTTTGCCGAAGTTTTTTCAGCAAATTTAATAGCCAAATCACCGGTTCCAGTAGCAATATCTAGGATGCTTTCTGGCTGATGTTCGATAATGGTTGCTAACACTTTTTTACGCCATTTAATATCTGTTCCAAAAGAAATTACACGATTAAGACCGTCATAATTCTCCGAAATAGTATCGAACATTTTTTCTACTTGCTCTTTTTTATTAAGAGTAGAATCTTTATAGGGTGTTACTTTTTTATCTATTGTCATGACGGCTGCAAAATTACATATTTTTTACTATTTGTTCAGTAGGATTGTGTGAAAATAGATTTCTGATTTTCAAACAGTTATTTTTATTTTATTTATATACATTTGTTTTACTTTTAGTTCATCAATTTGTTATGAAAATTATAATTGCAGGTGCTGGTGAGGTTGGATTTCATTTAGCCAAACTTCTTTCTTTTGAGTCACAAGATATTATTTTAATAGATACTAATAGAGAGTCTTTAGCGTATGCTAGTTCTCATTTAGATATTAGAGTTGTGCGTGGAAATGCCACTTCAATATCTGTATTAAAAGACGCCAATGTTCAAAACACAGATTTATTAATTGGAGTAACCTCGAGTGAGACTACTAATATTACTACCTGTGTATTGGCAAAACAATTAGGAGCTAAACATACGATCGCTAGAATTACAAATACAGAGTTTATTCATAATAAAGATGAAGTTGGTTTTGAAAAAATTGGTATTGATGAATTAATTTCCCCAGAATCTCTTGCAGCAAAAGAAATTGCACTTTTATTAAACCAGAGTGCATTTAACGATACGTTTGAGTTTGAAGATGGGGCCTTATTAATGATTGGACTTATTCTTTCTCGCACCACAGCTTTTGTTGGAAAAACAGTTAAGGAAGTTGCTAAATTATATCCAAATTTAGAATATATGCCAATAGCAATTCAACGCTATGCAACTCAATATACATTAATACCACGAGGCGATACACAATTTAAGGAAGGTGACCAAGTTTATTTTACAACTACTCAATTAGGTATAGATGAGATTTACAGATTAACTGGAAAAGTAAAAGTTGAAATAAAAAATGTAATGATTCTTGGCGGAAGTAAAATAGGTACTAAAACAGCAAAAGATTTATGTAAGCAAAGGTTTAATGTAAAATTAGTAGAAAAAGGAAAAGAAAAAGCTTTTGAAATAGCAGATGCATTGCCAGAATGTTTGGTGATACAGGGTGATGGAAGAGATGTAGAATTGTTAGATGAAGAGCAAATAAAGGATATGGATGCATTTATTGCGGTTACGGGAAACAGTGAAACCAATATCATGTCTTGTTTAGTTGCAAAGTCTAAAGGTGTTAAAAAAACAATAGCTTTAGTCGAAAACATGGATTATTTTCAGCTCTCACATTCCATCGGAATAGATACGCTTATTAATAAAAAATTACTTGCTGCTAATAATATTTTTAGATATATCCGAAAAGGTGAAATTGTTGCTATGACTAAGCTTAATAATATGAATGCAGAAATATTAGAGTTTTTAGTAACTTCTACTTCTAAGGTTTGCAATCAATTAATTAAGAAAATTGATTTTCCTCGCTCAGCAATAATAGGAGGTATTGTAAGAAATGGAAAAGGGATCATTGCTCTTGGAGATTTTACAATTATAGATGGTGATAGGGTAGTGGTTTGTTGTCTTCCTCAGTCTATAAAAAAAGTAGAAAAACTTTTCGTCTAATGAGTTCGTTTGTAAAACTCAATTATAAAATTATTTTCCATTTAATGGGCTTGCTTATCGGTGTGAACGGTGGGTTTATGCTTTTAGCTACTTGTGTAAGTTTTTATTATAAAGATGGAGTAGGTATTGAAATGCTAGAAGCAAGTATTATAACTATTTTTTTAGGGGGACTTATAATGTTTGTTACAAGAAATAAACGAAAAGAACTTCAAAAAAGAGATGGGTATGTAATTGTTACTTTTGGATGGATTTTTATGTCATTGGCAGGAACCTTACCATATATTATTACTGGTGCTATTCCTAGCTTTACAGATGCTTTTTTTGAAACAATGAGTGGATATACCACAACTGGTGCTTCCATTTTAAATGATATAGAAAGTATTCCTAATGGCGTATTGTTTTGGAGAAGTATTACGCATTGGATAGGAGGAATGGGGATTATAGTATTAGCAATTGCCATATTACCATTATTAGGAATTGGAGGGATGGAATTATTTGCAGCTGAAGCTCCCGGACCTAGTAGTGATAAACTACATCCTAGAATAACAGATACTGCAAAAAGACTATGGTTAATTTATGTTGGTTATACCGTTGCAGAAACCATATTACTAAAGTTAGCAGGAATGAGCATGTTTGATGCTGTTAATCATTCGTTAAGTACTTTAAGTACGGGTGGTTTTTCAACAAAAAATGCAAATATGGCCTATTGGAATGATAAGCCTTTAATACAGTATATCGTTATTGTTTTTATGTTTTTAGCGGGAACTAATTTCGTGTTAAGTTATTTTGCATTTAAAACAAAGTTTAGTAAGATTTTACGTGATGAAGAGTTTAAGTTTTATGCTATTTCTATTGTTTTTTTTACAATAATGGCTTCTTTAATTATTTATTTTCAAACAGATATTACTCAGTCAACAATAGATCATCCTATGGTTTGGGGAAGGTATGAGAGTGGCCTAAGGCATGGTGCTTTCCAAGTATTAGCAATTATAACGACTACTGGTTTTGTAAGTGCAGATTATACCTTGTGGACTCCTTTTTTAACGGTATTCTTTTTTGGACTTATGTTTTTGGGTGGATCTGCAGGATCGACAGCTGGTGGTGTGAAAATAGTACGCCATATTATATTAATAAAAAACGGATTGATAGAATTTAAGCGCTCTTTACATCCTAGAGCTATATTGCCAGTACGATATAATACAAAAGCAGTCCAACAGCCTATTGTGTTTAACATACTTGGGTTTTTTATACTCTATTTTTTGTCTTTTATAATTGGAGTATTAGTCTTTTCGCTAATGGGATTAGATTTTCAAACTGCATTAGGGGGAGCCGCTTCTAGTTTAGGGAATGTTGGACCTGCACTAGGCGATTTAGGACCTCTTAATAATCACGCTTCATTATCTAGCCCAGCTAAATGGTGGTCTGCTTTTTTAATGTTAATAGGACGTTTGGAACTATTTACAGTTTTAATATTATTCACTCCTTATTTTTGGAGAAATAGATAAGTAATTTTATTTGAAATCTGTTATTTCGAAAATTAAGTCAGTGCTTTTTTAATTCTTTTAAGTGCTTCAATAATATTTTCCTCAGAAGCAGCATACGAAATACGAATACAATTAGGACTACCAAACGCATCTCCAGTTACGGTAGCTACATTAGCTTTTTCTAATAAATACATTGATAAATCTGAAGCAGTGTTAATCTTAACTCCTTGAAGTTCTTTTCCGAAGAAATAGGAGATGTCAGGGAATACATAAAAAGCACCTTGTGGTTGGTTAGTTTTAAATCCTGGAATTTCAGATAGCAAGCCAAGTATTAATTTTCGGCGCTCTTTAAAGGCGTCAATCATATACTGTATTTTACTCGGAGAACTCTCAAGAGCTATAATAGTTGCTCGTTGCGCAATACAATTGGCTCCACTAGTAATTTGTCCCTGCATTTTATTGCAAGCACGTGCAATCCATTCTGGACCTCCAATGTATCCTATACGCCATCCAGTCATTGAATACGCTTTTGAAACACCGTTAACAACAACAGTTCTGTCATACATATCTTCGAAAACAGCCATAGAAGCATGGTTGTCGGTAAAGTTTATATGCTCGTAGATTTCATCGCTTATCACAATTATATTTGGATAATCAACTAAAACATCAGCCAATGCACGTAATTCTTCTTTGGTGTAAACAGATCCACTTGGATTACAAGGAGAACTGTAAATCATCATTTTTGTTTTTGGTGTGATTGCTGCTTTTAAACTTTCTGGAGTTATTTTAAAATCAGATTCAATTGTTGTTGGAATTTCAATTGGAACTCCTCCTGCTAATTTACTAATATCGCTATAACTTACCCAATAAGGTGCAGGAAGTAACACTTCGTCCCCTTCGTTTAACAATACCATTGCTAGGTTAGCAAGGGATTGCTTTGCTCCAGTAGAAACTACAATTTGGTTGGGTTTGTAATCTAAATGGTTATCACGTTTAAACTTCGTGATAATAGCTTTTTTTAAATCGGCATACCCATCCACCGGTGTGTAAGAATGGTAATTTTCATTTATTGCATTAATGGCTGCATCTTTAACGAAGTCTGGAATATTAAAATCGGGTTCTCCAAGACTTAATCCTATTATATCTTTTCCTTCTTCTCTTAATTCTCTGGCTTTCGCAGCCATTGCTAAAGTGGCAGAAGTTGCCATTGCATTGATTCGTTTAGAAAGTTTCGGGTTCATGATAAAACTATGCTGCTAATGTTGGCTCATCGCCTAGTGATTTTAATTGTCTGAAATGCTCTAAAATTGCTTTCCTTGTAGTTTTGTATTCGTTGTAGGGTAAATCAAACTCCAAGGCAGTTTCTTTTACAATTTTAGCTATTTTTCCATAGTGAATATGTGATATATGAGGAAAAACGTGATGTTCTACTTGATGGTTTAAGCCACCAGTATACCAAGAAATAAATTTATTAGTTGGAGCGAAATTTGAAGTAGTATAAAACTGGTGCATTGCCCATGTATGTTTCATATTACCATTTTCGTCTGGTAATGGCATTTTTGTTTTAGGTACAACATGCGCCAATTGAAAAACGACACTTAAAATAATACCTGCAGTATAATGCATTACAAAGAAACCTATTAATACTTTCCACCAAGCAATGTCTAAAACTAAAATTGGTAAAACAATCCAAAATGCATAATAAATAACTTTAGAAATAATAAGTTTTGTCCATTCTGTAGTAGGATTGGGAAACTTCCCATAAGATAAATTACGTTTTAAATAACTATTCATTTGTTTGAAATCGGTAGTAATTGCCCAATTGATAGTTAATAGTCCATAAAGGAAAAAAGAATAAATTTTTTGAAACTTATGAACGTTTATCCATTTTGAATGTTTTGAAAAGCGAATAATTCTACCGGCATCAATATCTTCGTCTTGCCCTTGAATGTTTGTAAATGTATGATGTAAAACATTATGTTGCACCTTCCAGTTGTAAACATTACCTGCTAAAATATAAATACTACTCCCCATTAATTTATTTACCCATTTTTTACTGGAAAATGCATCGTGATTACTGTCGTGCATAACATTCATCCCTACACCAGCCATACCAAATCCAATGACTACAGTTAAAAGAAGTAGTGCCCATTGTGGCATAGCTACAGTTAATATTAATATTAAAGGAACAAAAAATAATGAAAACATTACAATGGCTTTAATATATAATTTCCAATTACCAGTTTTAACGATATTATTTTCTTTGAAATATTGGTTTACTCTTTTGTTTAAAGTTTTAAAAAACTTTGTAGAATCTGACCTAGAGAAATTTACTTGTTTATAGCTCAAAATAATTATTTTTTAATTAAAGAAAAATTAAGACGCAAAATTACGCTTCTTAAATGGATAACGTATGGTTCTTAATGTTATTTTTTAACAAAGATAAGTTACTTTTGCAGAATACTATTTATTATGAAATTAATACAAAAATACTTTCCGGATTTAACAGATCAACAAATAGAACAATTTGAGCAATTAAAAGGTTTGTATAAAGATTGGAACTTAAAAATTAATGTAGTTTCTAGAAAGGATATCGATGAGCTGTTTTTACGACATGTGTTGCATTCTTTGGGGATTGCTAAGGTAATTCAATTCAAATCTGGTTCAAAAATATTGGATGTTGGAACTGGTGGAGGTTTTCCTGGAATTCCTTTAGCAATTATTTTTCCTGATGTGCAATTTCATTTAGTTGATAGTATTGCAAAGAAAATTAAAGTAGTAGATGAAGTGGTTGAAGGATTAAAACTTCAGAATGTAAGGACTACAAATGGAAGGGCAGAAACGATTAATGATCAATACGATTTTATAATTAGTAGAGCAGTTGCTCAAATGGAAACTTTTGTGCGATGGGTTAAATATTCTGTTGCAAAAAAAAGTAATCACGATTTAAAAAATGGTGTTCTTTACCTAAAAGGAGGAGATCTTACTGAAGAATTATCATTGTTCCCAAAAGCTGTGATTTATCCTTTAGCAGATTTTTTTGAAGAGGATTTTTATGAAACGAAAAGTGTTGTTCATTTGCCTTTGAAATTCAAAAAAGAAAAGAAATAATTTTGAATTTTATTTATAAAAAAAAAAGCTCCGAAGTTAATTCTTCGGAGCTTTTTTAATTTTCAACAGTTACTTATCTATTAATGATAAATTTATCTGTTTTAACTTGACCATTATTTGAAATTTTAATTAAATAAGTTCCAGTAGAAAAACTTGAAACGTTTAATTGTTTATTTATAGTTATGTTATTTTCAGATAAAATAACTTTTCCTAATAAATCATAAATTTCTATTGATGAATTTTCAGCATTTTCAATATTTAAAACTGAACTAGCAGGGTTTGGATAAATAATTACATTATTTAAAATGTTATCATTGTTATTAAGTACAAGTTCGTTTACAATAAACGAAGCAGCAATACCAGAATCATAACTACCCGATGAATTTAAGATTATTTGGTTGTTACTGTCGCGAACAAGAACAGATGCTCCCCCATTTCCGCCAGCATCAATTATTCTAAATTCGTGACAACTAAGGTTCTCTAAATTTATTTCTATATTAATTGGTTGATTGTTTTCGTAAGGTCCTCCACTCTGTATTTCTTGTCCAGAAGAATCTTTAATAACCCAAGTTGTTTCTTCTCCATGATTATCTGTATTTAATATCATGCTAATCTGACTAGTTGAATTTAAATCAGTTTCTCCAAATGTATTAATAGCTTCATTGTTAGAATCATCTTCATCATCATTCAATATTAAAACATTAACTGTATTTGAACTTTCTATTGTATATGGAATTCCTGGTAATTGTACAATTTCTTCTTCAAAAGCAGCTAAGCTTCCATTCCAAGTATGAGTTCCTGGAGTTCCACTATTAATTGAATATTCAAAATCAACTGTTGTTAAAGTGTTGTTTCCGTTATTTTGGATAACAACTCTAGGTCCAAAATCAAGACCACATTGATCATTTATATCTTCTACTTCTAATAAATTAGCGTCGTTGTCTAATGGTAAATTAGTGAAAGTTGGAAAAGTTCCATTTCCACTAACTAGGCCTTGTTGCGTTTCAGTTATAAAAACAACTATCTCTAAATCTTGTAGTATTACAGGTATTTCATTGTAATCCCCTGGGATTGTATATGTAAAAGTTTCATCATACAGTGATCCTGTAGTTGTGTTAGCAATTGTTTCGCCCCATTGACCAGTTACTAAATGAACAAGTCTGTGCATGTGATTGTAATTGTTTCCTTGACCTGCTCCTGACTGTGGACCTAAAGTGTTGTTTTGTAATAATGCTACATTTATAAAATTAGTGTCTTCAGGACTATCTCCAGTATAATAAGCTTCTACATGAACTATTAATTCATTAGCTTCCATGTCTACAGTAGCTTCTACACCTAAATTCACATAAGATGCCTCGTTTAAAATGATATTTGATGCAGCAGCCCAATTAAATCTACCAACTGCAGTAGTACCTGGTGATCCTTGTTCTAAACCTGGGAAATTTTTACGGTTAACTGTACCAGCTGGATATCCAGCTAATCCAGATTGTGTTCCAATTGCCGAACCAAAAGGTGTTCTGAAATCTGGGTCATTACCATTTGGGGCAGCATAAGAACCTGTGTGAATGTTAATTAGAAATACTTCTCCTGGGTTTTCATTTTGAATGGCTTGTGCTTTTAAATGGCCATCAGGACAAAAACCACAGTATATTCCTGTAAATTCTTCTAAAACAACTTTTTTGTTTTCAGCGTCTGTACTTACAATAGTTTGACTGAATAAAGTTAGGGTGAAAAGTGCTAATAAAACACTTAGAGATAATTTTTTAATCATTTGTTTAAATATTTTTAATTATTTAAACAAAGATAATACATCTTTTAATTATTTTTGACAGAATATTATGAAAAAGATTATGAAGTCTTTAATTAATATAACTAAAAATCACTTAATTAAAAATATTAATCTTAAAAATGAAAAAATGAAAAAGACTTTACTATTGATAGCTGTATTATTCGCAGCTTTTACAATGAATGCCCAAAATCCTTATTCTGTTGCTGATCAAGATGGTACTGAAATTACTGAAGGAATGGTTGTTGAATTTACCAGTCCAAATGCGGCTGAAAGATCATTAGACTATTATGTTACTAATAATAGTGCTGAAGATATTTATATGAGAATTGAATTTGTTGATGCTGTTAATTATGATGGAACTGGATTTGAATTGTGTTTTGGTCTATGTTATTATGACTTGGAAGTTGGAGAGTCAGTACCTCAAGCACCACAATCTGTAATCATAGCTGCCGGATCAACGACTCCAGATTATAATCATTTTGCAGCAACTTTGCCAAGTTCTGAAGTACAGGATTATAGCTTTAGATTTCATCAAACTGATTCTGAAGGAAACGATATTGGAAATAGTTTAAACTTTACATACCGATATAATCCAATTTTAGGATTAGAAGACTTTAATGAATTAGGTGTTACTTTGACTTCAACTGTTATATTAAATGATATGCAAGTTAATACTTTAGAAGAATTAGATATGGTTATTTATAACTTACAAGGTAAATTAGTTAATAGCCAAAAAGTTAGTGTAGGTAATCAATTAATTAATATGTCTAATTTAAGTTCTCAAATGTATATTGTTAAGTTTAGCAATAATGAAGGAGTTTCAAAAACTATTAAAATTGTTAAAAAATAATTACATTTAGTAACTTTTATATTAAATATACTTTAGAACCTTCGAGAAATTAATTCCTCGGAGGTTTTTTATTTTCTTTTAAAACTTAATGGATTAATTAATTCAGGGATACTATTTATCTATATTATGAAGACTTTGTTTAATGTGTGATAATATAAAGGGTGGTAAGTTTCGATAGGGACTTTTGGGTCCGTTAGAAAGCATAAAAAAGCTCTAAATTTTCTTTAGAGCTTTTTTTATAGGTATAATTAAGTCGTTTCTTAGAAGGAAACTGTTAGGTTGGCTGTAACTCCTGTATTTTCAGGAACAAATCTACATACTCCTCCTATACAAATTAAACCTCCCCTTTGGCGGCCATAATTCATTCCAAATCTAGTTCTACCTTTAGAGTAACTTCCTCCTAAACTATAGTAGTGAATGTCTGTGTCGCCATAATTCCAATTGTCAGCAACATAAAGAGCAAAATTCGAATTAAAATTATATTCTAAAACTCCTGCAGCCCAATTTTTTCTATCTTTTTCTGCCCATAAATGTTGTAAAACTAATCGTGCAGATTTGCTACCTTCAAACTTATAAGTACCTTCTATAACAGCAATAGAAGCTTGTATATCCTCTTCAGCTGCAAGTGGTCCTCCATAAACAATTCCCTTGTCAACAATAACATTTTGGAAAGTTGCTACTGTGCTCCATTTTTTGCTTAGTTTCTTCTTTAATTCAATACTAAAATCTCTAAATAGTCTAGAGCCTTTACCAATAAACTTAGCTTCATACCAACGGTTTTCTATATTGTATTCAGCATCTAATCCAGACCAGTAAGAGAAGTTCCCTGCTACTTTTGTTCCGTATTTTCCACCTAAAGTAGTTCCTTTTTTAAACTTGTAATATAAGTCTACTTGAGTACCAACTTCACCAGCTCTTTGATCGTAACTTTCTATAATCAATCTTGGTTGAGCATTATATACATATATATTTGTAAGCATATAATCTTGTTGTTTTGTTAATGCTGGAGTATAGCCAATTAGTTCTTGGTTATAAATATTTCCTTCAGCTAAACGATCTGCATAAAATGAAAAGTTTTCTAACCTTCTAAAAGTTGCATTAATACCCAAGCCTTTTCTTGCATAACCTAGGTCTACTTGCATAGCGGTACCATCATATAACTTGTTTGATGATAGTTGACCTTCATTTGCAATTACATCTGGGTCTTTGATAATAGCTTCAATACCTCCATAAAAATCACCAGCTACAAAATTAAATCTACCACCATAGGCATTTACGGTACTTGGTATAGTGTCATTAGTACCACTGCTTTGGTATCTGCCAACATAACTAGCGCCAAGGCTCAACTCTATATTTTCAATTTTTAAAGCTTCACTAATATCTAAATTTGCATCAAGACCTTGAGTTACTCCTTCAGAAACATCAAATCCATTTCTAGTTTTACCGTAAACACCAGTAAAATTTAAATAATCTAATGGAGTGAAAATAAAACGTATACCTTTCATTGCATTGTTAATTCCAAGTTGGCGGTCTTCCCAACTACGTAGTATTAATCCGTTACCAAATTGTTCGTAAAAATAACCTGCTGTAACATCTAAGGTTTCGTGTTTGAAGTTTAAGTAATAAGTCCCTATTTCATTATTCCCATCATAAATAGGAGAATAACCTAATAAAGCAGATGGAAGATAGGTTTCGTATTGAACTCCAGCAGTGAACTTACCTAGATTATAGTCTAATCTAAAGTAGTTGTTTGATCTAAATTGATCTTCAGGAGCATCGAAATTAAGCCCTTCATCATCTAAAAGCCATTGAGAATTTGATTCAAATCCTCCAAAAAAATAGCCTTCGTCTTGTGCGAATGTGAATCCACTATATAAAATAGCAACACATAATAGTATTTTTTTCATTAAAAAATTGATTGGTTATGTTATTTGGGTTTGGTTTATAAAGAAAGCTCTTTAATTTTTTCGTAAAGCTCATCTTCAGATCCGGGGCTGTATCCAGAATGTCTTAATACAATTTTATTGTTTTTAATAACAATAGTAAGAGGCACAGTAGATGCGCCAAGAGCACGTTTTAAATCGTTATTCGTGTCAAGCAATACTTGATAGTCCCATCCTTTACCATTAATTAAAGTTTTTACTCTTTTTACAGTACGACTATCATCTACAGATACAGCAATTAATTCTACTCCTGTTTCTTCTTGCCATTCGTCATATACATCACTAATAGCATCTAACTCTTTTATGCATGGTACGCACCAAGTAGCCCAAAGGGATACAATAACAATATTATCTTTATTGGTAACTTCCTGAATGTTTAACGTTTTTCCATCTAATGTTTTAACATCAATGTTCGGAATATTGTCTTGAGCATAAGTGTTAAACACTAGCAGTAGGCTAAAAAGTAATATTGATTTTTTCATTTTTTTTTTTTAATTAAGATGCTAAAATAATTTAAAATTTCAATAAATACTAAAGAAATGGCTACTTGCTTAAACGTTTGTTATTTTTTTAGCAATAAATACATTCTTTTTGTAATTTCTATTACTTTTGCTTGAATTAGTAAAATAAAAAATGAACCTATGAAAAATGCTTATTATTTTATATTAATTATTGCTTTTGGATCAATAGTATCTTGTAGTAGATCTGAAGAGAATGTATCTTTATTGCCCCCAACAGCTGAAATTATTGTTGATGAACTGGTTAGAGAAGCTTCTCTTAGAAATCAAGAAATTCCTTTTAAAATAATTAATGAAGCTGGTGATGATGTGTCTTTAGAAGCTACCTTTTATGTAAATGATTTAGCAATCGAAGGGAGTGTATTCTCTTCTGAAACTGTTGGAGAATTTCAAGTTTATGGGGTTTATACTGAAAACGGTGTAATTATAACAACAAACACGAAAGATTTTAAGGTGATTGTACCAAAAAGAAAAGTTGTAATTGAAGATTATACTGGTACTTGGTGTGGTTTTTGTCCAATTGTAACAGCTGCTATAGAAGAAGCTCATGCATTAACCGAGGATATTGCTATTATAACCATTCATAAAACTGGAAGTGGTGATCCAGATCTTTTGAGTTTTCCTCAAGTTGATGAGCTTAGAGATGCATTTGGAGTATCTGGTTATCCTACAGGAAAAATAAATAGAACTGCAAACTGGCTTGCTCCTTATGAGACAGGCGATATAATTAGTATGGCTGGTACCGATACAAATTTAGCGATTGCTATAAACTCAGAATTATCTGAAGAAAATGGATTGGTTGTTGAAGTTGAGGTTGTTTACGAAGATGGTTCTTTGTCTGGTGATAAACTGGTGGTTTACCTTTTAGAAAGTGGTGTGATACAAGACCAAGTTAATTATTATAATAATGATCAAACAAGCCCCTATTATCAAATGGGAAATCCAATTCCTAATTTTGAACAAAATCACGGATTAAGAAACTCTCTTACAAATTTAACAGGTGATGAGATTCCAGGATCCTTAGCATTAATAACTTTTACAAGAACTTTTAGTTTAACAGTTCCAGAAAATTATAATAATCAAAATTTAACTGTAGTTGCTATGGTTGTTAGTAGTGATAATTCTGCTCGTAATGCACAATTTGCAGAAGTTGGCGAGAACAAATCATATGAATAATATTTAAAATATAAAAACCTTAAAAACCACCTTTTTTAAGGTGGTTTTTTTGTGTAAAACTATTTCTGGACGAGGCATTCAATGATAAAAAAAGCCTAAGTAATTTACTTAGGCTTTTTTTATCATTGAATTTTTAAGAATTATCCTAAAAACGGATATTTATAATCTGTTGGTGTAACAAAAGTTTCCTTAATCATTCTTGGGGAAACCCATCTTAAAAGATTTAATTTACTTCCAGCTTTATCATTTGTTCCACTTGCTCGTGCTCCTCCAAAAGGTTGTTGTCCTACAACAGCTCCTGTTGGCTTATCGTTAATATAAAAGTTTCCAGCAGCATTCTGTAAAATTTTCACAGCCTGTTCTAGTGCATATCTATCTTCACTCATCACAGCTCCAGTTAAAGCATATTCACTTGTTTCGTCAACTAAATGTAACGTTTCTTCCCATGCATCATCTTCATAAACATAGATAGTTGTTACAGGTCCAAAAAGTTCCGTACACATAGTTGTGTATTTTGGGTCTTTAGCTAAAATCACAGTTGGTTCAATAAAGTAACCTTTACTTTTGTCATAATTACCTCCTGCAATTATTTCCGCATCATTATCAGATTTAGCTTGGTCTATATAGCTTGCTAATTTATCGAATGAACCTTCATGGATTACAGCAGTGATATAATTACTCATATCTTCTGGAGATCCCATTTTAAAAGAATTAATGTCTTCAATTATATAGTTTTTTACTTCGTTCCAAATACTTTTTGGAACATAAGATCTACTTGCAGCACTACATTTTTGTCCTTGGAATTCAAATGATCCCCTTACAATAGCAGTAGCTACTTGTTTTGGGTTTGAAGTTTTATGAGCAACTATAAAATCTTTACCACCAGTTTCTCCAACTATACGTGGATATGTTTTGTAATTATGGATGTTTGTTCCAATTTTTTGCCAGATGTTTTTAAATACATTTGTAGATCCAGTAAAATGAATACCACTAAAATCAGGACTTGCTAAAACGGTATCAGTAATCATAACAGGATCTCCCATTACCATTTGAATTACACCAGCTGGAACACCAGCTTCTTTGAATACGTCTAATACAATTTTTGCTGAAAAAACTTGACTATCGCTAGGTTTCCAAATAACTACATTCCCCATTAAAGCTGCACTAGCTGGAAGATTCCCTGCAATTGCAGTAAAGTTAAACGGAGTAACAGCATAAATAAATCCTTCTAATGGACGGTATTCTAAACGATTCCAAGCACCTGAAGTTGATTCTGGTTGTTCCGCATAAATTTCAGTCATAAACTGAACATTATATCGTAAGAAATCTATAAACTCACAAGAAGCATCTATTTCAGCTTGATGTATAGTCTTAGATTGTGCCATCATCGTTGCAGCGTTTATTTTTGCTCTATACGGTCCTGCAATTAATTCTGCTGCACGAAGAAAAATAGCCGCTCTTTGTTCCCAAGGAGTATTTGCCCATTTTTCACGAGCTTCTAATGCTCCAGCAATTGCAGTATCAATATGTTTTTTTTCAGCTTTATGGTAGGTTCCTACTATATGTTGATGATCATGAGGAGGAGACATCGTATCAGTATCTCCTGTTTTTACATCTTCGCCATTAATATACATAGCAACATCAATTGAACTATTATACATTTTTTTATAAGCATCTAGCACTTCTGAACGCTCTGGTGAACCTGGAGCGAATTCTTTAATAGGTTCGTTTACAGCAATCGGTACTTCAAAAAATCCTTTTCCCATGATATGTTTTTTTATTATAAATTTCGTTTTGCAAAGGTACTAATTTCAAAAATGAAACGGAATAGACCAAAAGGAATCTTTTTTGTATTTTTCGGTTTATTTAAAGATATCTATTATTAATGTGTACAGTCAGTTTTATACCTAAAGGCAATGGAGATTTTATCTTAACTTCGAATAGAGACGAGTCTCCTAATCGCAATACAATTCCACCAGGAATTTATGAATTAAAGGGTGCTAGGTTATTGTTTCCAAAAGATGAAATAGCAGGTGGTACTTGGATTGGAGCAAGCGATAAAAAACGTTTGATATGTTTGTTGAATGGTGGTTTTGAAGCACACGTTCCAAATAATAATTATCGGTTAAGTAGAGGAGTGATCGTTAAAATTTTATTGACTGTTAAGGATGTTGTAGCTGAGATAGATTTAATTAACTTAAACGATATTGAGCCATTCACAATTATCTTAGTTGAGTTTTCAAAAGATTTAAAACTCTATGAATTAGTTTGGGATGGTAAAAATAAATACTTTTCAGAAAAAGAATTGAATCCTATTATTTGGTCTTCATCATTATTGTATTCAAAAGAAATAAAACTAAAAAGAGAAAAATGGTTTTCTGAATTTATAGAAAATGATGTTAACCCTAATGAAAATAATGTTTTAAATTTTCATAAAAATGCAGGTCAAGGAAATGAAAAATCTAATATTGTAATGAATAGGGGTTTTGTACTTACTAAAAGTATCACTCTTTTTGAAAAAGCAGGAGATATTGAGTTAATGAGGTATGAAGATTTACAAACAGGAATTATAAAAAAAATATCTTTATGATGGGTACTGGAAAAATTATTGTTTTAGCTTATCCAGATACTTTTGTTAAAATGAGTAGCGAATGGCAATGTAAAGTAATGCCATTTTTAGGTTTAGGTACTTGGAAACAAATAAAAGCGGGTCATGCTGCAATGGTACTTATTGAAAATAAAACAGGAAAAGCTAATTATTATGATTTTGGCAGGTATGTAACTCTAGAAGGATTAGGTAGAGTTAGAAGTGAAGAAACGGATCATGAGTTGGTTTTACCTATAAAAGCTAAACTAATTGGAAATGGTCCTTTAGAAAATTTGAATGATTTTTTATTATGGTTAGATGCTAGCCCAGATAAAACACATGGAGAAGGAAGGTTGGTTGCTTCGGTTTTTGAAGAAGTTAATTTTAAAAAGGCACAAAATTATATTTTAAATTTGCAAGAAAGAGGTAGTATTCAATATGGTGCTTTTGTAAAAGGCGGTAGTAATTGCGCCCGTTTTGTTACTGAAACTATTTTGGTTTCAACTGAGAACAAGAAAATAATTCAAGGGCTAAATCATAATAAACTGTTTACTCCAAGTGCAATTGGGAATGTTGAAAAAGCTGCTAATAGTAAAATTTATGAGGTATTTAGCGGAATTGTAAAAGAATATTCCAGTACTGCTTTTAAAGAAAATCTTACCAATTATTTTCATAGGCAGAAAAAAGAAAAGCAATTTAAAAAGATGGTTTCTGAATTACCTGTTGAGGCACAAAAACTTTCAGGAATTGGGAGTTCTGCTTGGTTTTCTATTGAGCTTATCTCAGATTCTAAAAACCTATATCAAATAAAAAGGTATAATGATTATCATGTAATAGATTATATAGGTTGGTTTAAAACGGATGATCATTTTGATATTCAAAAAGAATATAAATTTACTTACGATTCTAATTGTGAGTATTGCCATTTAATTCAAAACAATAATAGAATTAGATTTTTAAGATTTAAGACCTGTCCAAAATTTGTGCAATTACAAAAAGCTTATTCTGCTTAATACATTGCAGCTGAAATAGCAAAGAATAATAGTGCTGAAATTATTGAGCCTACAAAAAACACAATATTTAAAATAATAAATTTTAAAATAGTTAATAATCTGCTTTGATTGTAAAAGTTACGTAACGCTTTGTAAAAATAAAATGGTCCAATAAAAATTAAAAGTATACCTAAAAGGACTCCACTGCCTCCCAACAATAAATCTGGAATGTGTAAAATTAAAGAAGCTAGGAATACAAAACTAAAAATATGGAATATAAAAACTAGATGTTCCATATAATTATATTTATTTCTTGAATATAGTATCCAAAAAATCAGCGCAACAACAGGCGCAAAAAAGAACAAGAAAAATGGAATTTTTGCTATTAAATAATTAGCAAAACCCAACGGGTTTTTAGAAACTCTTTCTATAGCGTCGTTTTTACTGTAAAGCCATTTGTTTATTGAAGTATTTGGGTGTTTAAGACTGTCTAATGCTGTTTTAGGGTTTTTAATTTTCGTGTTTTTATAAAATTTTCGGTATAATAATAAGCGGTGTAAATAAGTGTCATTCCAGCTAATTTTATCAAGTGCAGATTCCAATAAATAAGTTTTGTTAATATCGGAATTTTCTTTTTCAGCTTCAACTTTGATGTTCTTCTTCTTGATTGTGGAATCTAATTTAGTTTTAAGAGAATCCAAAACTAAAGCGTCCTTTTGATTTGCTGGGATTTGATTTATTAAAGAATCTAAATTTGTTGAAGCATTGATATTTTCATCATTTATATTAACAATAGATGTGTCATTATTAAATCCAAGGCTTGTAGATAGCCCTTGTATTAAAAAATAGATAATGGAGACACTTAGGAAAAAGCGAAAAGGGTTGGCATATTTTAAACGTTGTCCAGAAACATAGTTTTTAGTTATCGTTCCTGGTTTAAATAATAAATCCTTTAAGGTATAACGTAAACGAGAATCATAGGTGAATATGCTACTAAAAAATTCATCGAAAAAATCCTTTAATGAAAGTTGTTTCGTACTATTAATTTGAGAACAATTAGAGCAAAACTTATCAGTTAATTCTAAAGGATGCCCACAGTTAAGACATTTGGCTCCTTTATAAATCGTAGCTTTTCTGCCTTTATCTTTAATAAGTTTTTTTGAACCCATTTAGTAAATATACTATTTTTGGTATTCTTATTAAGATCAGATGAATAAATATTGTTAAATCGTTTTGTCGAAAAGTAAAGACTTTCGTTTAAAATCGAGTTGTATTTTTGAAAAATCTCCTTTTTTTATTCTTTCAACTTCATCTTCAGTAATATCAAAACTAATCTGAGTTATATATTTAAAAGAATTACCAGCCAAATCAGATTTTATTTCTTGAGTATCTGACTTTAAAATAAAATCACCATTCTCGCTTGTAAATTTAAGTGTTGCTCCTTTTAGCGTTTTAATAGTTGTTTTACTTAATATAAATGTTTCTAAAAATAAATAACCAGATAGTTCCTGTATCCCAACATTTAGTTGACCATTTATAGAAGCACCAATTTTTTCTCCTACTGATTCTTCTGAAGTATTCACTTCGGTAGACTCAACGTCTAAATGATTTTTTGTCTTATTATTTCCTATAGAAGCAAGAGCATTACTAATATTTTTTAAAAAACTCATATTATTAATTATCTATTAAAATAAATTTTTATTGTTTTTCACGAAGTCTTCAATGGTTTTAAATAAGTCTAAAATATCATTTTTAGTATTGGAAGGGTTAACCGTAACCAATCTAATAAATGTAATTCCTTTTATGATTCCAAAACCAATAACCAATTCCGAATGTTCATATAATAAGGTACAAATTTTATCTGCAGGAATATCCTTGTAGTTAAAACAAATAGAAATAGACTCATCATAACTATAAAAAGTGTAATCTGAATTGCTTTTTACATAATCTCTAGCAACATCTGCAAGCATAAATTGATTGTCAACAATAGTTTCTAAACCTTTAGTTCCAACAGATTTCCATAGTGTCCAAAATTTTAAAGCATTATTTCTTCTTCCACATTGTAATGAGGTTTTTCCTAAATTAAAATCATCACCATCGGTTTGATATAAGTAATCAGCTTCTACGGAAAGTGAATCGTATAAATACTTTTTGTCTTTAGTTACTAAAATAGAACAAGTTAAAGGTGTACCTATCATTTTGTGAGCATTAAAGACAAATGAATCTGCGAGTTCCAATCCCTTTACTAAATGCTTGTATTTTTTACTAAAAATCACACTACCACAATAAGCGCCATCTACGTGTAACCAGATGTTATACTTTTTAGCTATAACTGAAATCTCATCAATTGGATCAAAAGCTCCATATACTGTAGTACCTGCAGTTGCATTTATGAAAAATGGTTTTCTGTTGTTTTTTATATCTTCTTGAATGGCCTTCTCTAATTCTTCAGGAATAATTTCACCTTTTTCATTCGTTTTAATTTTTCGTACTTGATCAGTTCCGATTCCAATTATTGCAGCATTTTTTTTAATTGAATAATGACATGCTTCAGAAGTGTATGCGAATATTGGTTCTTGATAACTTTTATATCTAACCTCTGGACTAATTTTATCTCTAGCCATTACCATTGCAATCATATTACTAACGGAACCTCCAGAAGTAATCGTACCGCCACTTTGCTTAGGGTAACTTATAATATCACAAACACGGTTGATGATTTCAATTTCAATACCAACTTGTGGACCCGCTACCTTGTAGGTATACATGCTATTATTTAAGATAACAGCTAATAAATCACCAAGTGTTGCTTTCGGATTTCTGCCTCCAAAAAGTTGATTAAAAAATTTATTGGTTGCCGTTCTAGGTGTATTAAGTACAATTTTAGTCAATATTTTTTCGAATTCCTCTTCCGAAATAGCCTCTTCTTCTAAGGAAATGTTTATTTCATCCCATAGAGAATCTGCTTGTAAGGGTTTAATGACGGGTTCGTCTATTTCTTTATGAAGTAATTGTATTGCTAATTTTTGAAATAATTCTAGCTCTCTATTCACAGGTTTTTTTTTAAAAATATAATTTATTTATTAAGAAGTGTGTAAAGATAAAGGTTTGTTATCGTTATCTTACAAAAAAAATAGTTCAAGTTACATTTATGCCAATAAATAAAATTTCAGAATTAGTTGAAAAAATATCAATCTCTAAAAAAGAAGATATTGAAGATCTAATAAATGACTTAGAGATACCAACTAGTGAGTTTGAAAAAATTGGTACTTGGGATGAAAATCATTATACCAGAACTTGTATCGCAAGAACTGAAGATTACGAACTTCTTTTATTGTGTTGGCAGGCTGGACAAGAAACTCCAATTCATTGTCATAACGATCAGGATTGTTGGGTTCTTTTAATTGAAGGTGCTATTACCGAGAATCAATATAAGAATAATAAGTTTGAAACTCCTGTTTTAACGGTGAGTAAATTGATGGTAGAAAATGGCACTTATTATATCAATGATGATATTGGTGTGCATAGTCTGCATAATTCAAAAAATAAAAGAGCAATGAGTTTACATATTTATGTAAATCCAATCGAGGAATGTAGCTATTATAGTAAAAAGCTAAAGGAGTATAAGACTAAAAGTCTAAGCTATGATACTTCTGCTATTTTTTAACTTATTGATTGTTTATACTAATTGAATTTGCTTTGCCCATCCCAATAATTCGATCATAACGAGCGCCTAAATCTCTAAAATATACCAAAACAGTATATTCATTTTCAGTTTGCCAGTAATTTCCAGATACCGCACCTTCGTCTATAGTTCCGTCTCTATTTACTACTACAAATTTATAGTTGTAGAACCCTTGTTTAAATAATCGATTATTTATATAAGTATCTGAAAAACTATCATATTCCATAAAGGTTGATTCATCTATGGTCCAATTATTAAAATTACCATACACGTGAATTTCTTTATCTTCTATTTCTTCAAAATATTGTAATGCAAAATGTACACGAGCATAATCAGCTTCAATTGCCATGTTAGTATTAGCATTTAATACCCTTACTTGATAGTTGCCATTAATATCTGGGTTGTAAGTGTACGGCCTATTAAACCTAGCTCCATTTGTGTATAGAAAGTTATTGTAAACATCGATTAAGTCAATACTTCTTATGCTGGAAGTACCTGATCTAATGTCTTTATTATCAAAGTTTAAGAATTCATTTCCTCCATCAAAAGAACCTTCTTTATCGTACCTATAAATTAATTGGGAGCCAATAGTATATTGAGGTTTTAAATTAGAAATAGGATTGTTCAGGTTGCTGTTTTGTAGTATTAGTGTTTTAACTGTTTCATCTGGATTTGTTATTTGTAAATTCGGTGAATCAATTACAAATTGAACTACCTGTTTAGTTTCAATACTTTTTAAATCTCTAGCTCTTTTGACATAAGTAGGTACCGAAACTATATTTTCAACGATCATAAATCGTCTAGAAAAAACAATTTCTCCATTGTCATCAAAAATTGAAATCATATAATTTCCACTTTTTGTAAGTTTTCTAGTGTCTCTATTAGGGATTTTTAAATTGTAATGCGAATAACTTTGTAGTGTATTGTATGAGTTTGAGTAATTATAAAGCCGAACATCATCAAACCCGTTCATGTACTCACCTTTTGTTAAATCGCTTAATGCCCAATCAAAATCGTGATGCGTTATTTGATAATAATAGTCTGCTTCATTTCCATTTAAGGCGTCAAACGAAAGGAGAAGCGGTCCGCCTAACCTTACAATTGGTAGCTGACTTTGTTTGGTGTCACCTGCAAATTGTATGCTTTTAATAAAAGAAGGTTCTATGTGTTCCGTATATTGGGCTGTTATAGTGCTTGAAAAACAAGCGATTAAAAGTGTAGTGACAACGTTTTTTAACATTTTGATGGGTTTAAGAGGTTAAATATAAGCAATTATTATACCTAAAATAAGCGGTTTTTCTATGCTTTTCATTTAAAAAAGAAAATTGTAATAAATAGTGTGTGTAGCAACATAATTTTTTTAAATTTGCATACCCAAAAAAGGGGTTTTTAAATAGAATTTAAACAAGTATTTCATGTCTAAAGACATTAAGGTTAAAAAAGGTCTTAACATCCGCTTAAAAGGTGGGGCAAGCAAAACTCTTTCAAAAGCTTCCCGATCTAAAACTTACGTTATTAGTCCTTCAGAGTTTCATCTTATTACACCAAAAATGATTGTAAAAGAAGGAGCCAAGGTACAAGCAGGAGATGTTATATTTTACTCTAAAACTAATGAAGCAATAAAGTTTGTTTCTCCAGTTAGTGGTAAACTCGCAACAATTGAAAGAGGTGCGAAACGCGTGATTACAGAGCTAATCATTGAAGCAGACCAACAAGACAACTATAGAGATAATGGTATTGTAAGTGTAAGCTCAATGAATTCTGATGAAATTAAAAATCATTTATTAGCAACTGGTTGTTGGGCTTTTGTAAAGCAAAGACCTTATGATATAATTGCTAATCCAGATGTAAAGCCAAAAGCTATTTTTATTTCAGCATTAACTACTGCGCCATTAGCCGCTGATTATGATTTCACCTTATCTGGTAAAGAAAAGGAATTGCAAGCTGCTGTTACTGCATTTAGTAAATTAACAGATGGTAATGTTAACGTTAGTGTTGGTAAAAACTCAAAAAGTATTTTTGAAGGGTTGAATGATATTACAGTTCATAATATGTCTGGAGTTCATCCTGCAGGAAATGTTGGAACTTTAATCAACAAAGTTGATCCGGTTAATAAAGGAGAAGTTGTTTGGACTATCACTCCGCAAGATTTAGTAATTATTGGAGAGTTATTTTTAACTGGTAAATTTAATGCGGAACGTGTTATTGCATTATCTGGTTCTTCAGTAAAAAATCCTAAATACTATGCGACTAAAATTGGAGCTGAGGTTTCAACTTTTATATATGATTCAGGATTAAATGAAGAAAATGTAAGAGTAATTAATGGTCATGTTTTAACTGGAAACAAAATTTCTCCTAAAGGTCATTTAGGATATTATTCCAATACAGTAACCGTGATTCCAGAAGGTGATGATTATGAGCTTTTTGGATGGGCTAAACCTGTTTTCGATAAGAAATCTATAACAAGATCGTTAACTTTTAGTTGGTTAACTCCAAATAAAGAATATACACTGGATACCAATACTAATGGAGAGCATAGAGCTTTTGTATTGACTGGAAATTACGAACAAGTTTTTCCTTTAGATATTTTTCCAATGAATATTTTAAAAGCTTGTATGGTAAAAGATCTTGATAATATGGAACAATTAGGAATGTACGAAGTAGCTCCAGAAGACTTTGCATTAACAGAATTTGTATGTGTTTCGAAACAACCGCATCAAAAGATAATTAGAGACGGTTTAGATTTAATGTATAAAGAAATAGGATAATGGGTTTAAAAAGTAACTTACATAATTTAAAAGAAAAGTATAAAGGGAAGAAAATGGCTCCTGCGTTTAACGCGTTGCATACTTTTTTATACTTACCAAATGAGACTACTAATAATGGAACTCATATAAAAGTTGCCGATGATTTAAAGCGCACAATGAATACCGTAATCACGGCACTCTTGCCTTGTTTAGTTTACGGAATGTTCAATGCAGGTTATCAACATTATTTGGCATTAGGTGAAATTGAAACTGCAAAAGGTTTTTTAGGTGCTACTTTTTGGACTTGGGATAATTTAGTAGTGGGAATTTGGCAAGTACTTCCTTTAGTCATCGTTTCTTATGGTGTAGGATTAGCGGTAGAGTTTTTATTTGCTGTTATAAAAGGGCATGAAGTTGAAGAAGGCTACTTAGTTACCGGAATGCTTGTTCCGTTAATTGTACCTATTGATATCCCATTGTGGATGTTGTCAGTAGCAGTTATCTTTGGTGTAGTTATTGGAAAGGAAGTATTTGGCGGTACAGGAATGAATATCTTGAACCCAGCTTTAACCATTAGAGCTTTTTTGTTTTTTGCTTATCCTACATGGATGTCTGGTGATAAAGTATGGGTTCATGGAGCTGTAGAGAGAGATCAAATGATTGCAGCGGGTGAGAATCTTGATGCTATTTCCGGAGAGACAATTTTAGGAGCTTACGCACAAAATAATACCGTGATTTACGATTACTGGGATATGTTTTGGGGGTTAATTCCAGGGTCCGTTGGTGAAACGTCAAAATTTTTAATCATCATTGGTGGCTTATTTTTAATTTTTACTAAAATAGGGAGTTGGAGAATTATTGTTTCAACACTAATTGGAGCATTAACAATGGGGTTAATTTTTAACGGTGTAGTCGAAGCAGGATGGATCGGAGATTCAAATAAATTCTATGGATTGATGAATGTACCATTTTGGCAGCACTTAATTATTGGTAGTATTCTATTTGGCGCTGTATATATGGCAACAGATCCTGTTACGGCTTCTCAAACTAATAAAGGAAAATGGATTTATGGATTTTTGATAGGATTTATTTCTATTATGATTAGAGTGTTTAATCCAGCGTATCCAGAAGGTGTATTCTTGGCAATATTACTTATGAATGTATTTGCGCCAACAATTGATCATTACGTGGTTCAAGGAAATGTAAAAAGAAGAATGAATCGTTTAAATGTTAAAACTAATTAATTATGGCTGTTAATACAGATAAAAATAGTTACACGATTATCTTCGCTATTATAATGGTAGTAGTTGTAGGATCAATATTAGCTTTTGCTGCTGAAGGTTTAAAAGGTAATATTAATGAGAATAAGCGTGTTGAAAAACAACAAAATATTTTATATGCACTAGGAATTAATGAAAACGATGAATCTAGTGTAACGTTTGTTTCAAAAAGTAATGTTGCTGAATCATTTTCAAAAAATGTCACAAAACAACTTGTTATACAAGGAGCCGATGTAGCTGAAGACAATGAAGCGTATTTAATTGATGTAAAAAAGGAAAAAGCGTCAGCAAAAGATCCTTCATATAATAGAAGATTACCTTTATTTATAAGTGAATCTGAATCTGGCACTTATTATGTGGCGCCTATTCGAGGAAAAGGTTTATGGGATGCAATTTGGGCTTATGTAGCTTTAGATAAGGATATGGTTATAAAAGGGGTATTCTTTGATCATAAAGGAGAAACACCAGGTTTAGGAGCAAACATAAATAAACGTTTTTTTATGGATGACTTTACGGGTGAACATCTAAATAATTCATCAGGAAGTTTTACTGGAGTAGTTGTTTCAAAAGGAAATGGAGATCCGAAAAACGATAATAAATTAGATAATAAGGTAGATGCAATTGCAGGATCTACTATAACAGGGAATGGTGTAACAGCTATGATTAAAGACGAGCTGAAGCTTTACATTCCTTATTTCAAAACTTTAAAAAACAATTAATTTATGGGACTTTTATCAAAAAAAGACGCGAAATTAATAATGGATCCTTTATTGGATGATAACCCTATTACGATTCAAGTATTAGGTATTTGTTCTGCTTTAGCTATTACAGCTGAACTAGAAGCATCCATTGTAATGGCAATATCTGTAATGTTTGTTTTAGGAGTAGGAAACGTTGTGATCTCTTTAATGAGAAACGTAATTCCTTCCAAAATTCGAATTATCGTTCAATTAGTAGTAGTAGCCACTTTAGTTATTATAGTAGATTTAGTTCTTAAAGCCTTTGCTTATGAATTGAGTAAAACGCTTTCAGTATTTGTTGGTTTAATTATTACCAATTGTATTATAATGGGACGTTTTGAAGCTTTTGCATTAGCAAATAAACCTTGGAGATCCTTTCTAGATGGAATTGGAAATTCTTTCGGTTATGGTTTAATCCTTATTTTAGTAGGATTTTTTAGAGAATTATTAGGTGCAGGAACCTTACTAGGTTATAAAGTGTTAGGAGATCCAATTGAGTTAACTGGTGTTTATGCATTTGGTTATGAAAACAACGGATTTATGTTATTATCGCCAATGGCTTTAATTATTGTAGGGTTAATTATTTGGGTACAACGTTCAAAGAATAAAGCCTTAATAGAAGACGAATAGATTATTTTTCGATAGAAATTAAATATTGAATTTAGAATATTAAAAAGAATGGAACATTTAGAGTTATTTTTTAAATCGATTTTTATAGACAATATGGTATTTGCCACGTTCCTTGGAATGTGTTCATACCTTGCTGTTTCTAAAAAAGTAACGACCGCAGTAGGTTTAGGTGCAGCTGTAATTTTTGTATTGGCTGTTACCGTACCTTTAAACTGGTTATTAGATCATTATATTTTACAACCAGATGCATTGGTTTGGTTAGATGGAAATTCAGAAACACCTAAATTAAGCGCCTATTATGGTTACGATTTAAGTTTCCTTTCATTTATATTATTTATTGCTACCATTGCAACAATGGTGCAATTAGTTGAAATTGTAGTAGAGAAATTTTCACCATCATTATATAATTCATTGGGTATTTTTTTACCACTTATTGCAGTAAACTGTGCTATTTTAGGAGGGTCTTTATTTATGCAATCTCGTGAAATTGAAACATTAGGTTTGGCACTAAATTATGGAATTAGTTCAGGAATTGGATGGTTTTTAGCAATAGTTGCCATTGCAGCTATTCGTGAAAAGATTAGATATTCTAATGTTCCCCCTCCATTAAGAGGTTTAGGGATTACATTTATTATAACCGGACTTATGGCAATAGGATTTATGAGTTTTGGTGGGATGTTGACAACAAGTGGTGAAAATGAAGAATCAGATGCTGAAACTACTGTTTCAAAAACTGAAGTTATTAATCAAGAAAAAATTGAATCAACTCAAATTGTTGAAATTTCAACTATAAAGGAGCAATAATATGATTTTAGCAGCAAGTACAATAGGGGTAATGGTAGCAACAGTTGTTGCTTTTTTGGTATTGGTATTGGTATTGGTATCATTATTATTGTTTACAAAAGAAAAATTGGCACCTTCTGGCCCAGTTTCAATTACTATTAATGGAGAAAAAGAAATTGAAGTTTCTTCAGGAGATAGTTTGTTAACTACCTTAGGGAATCAAAAAATATTTTTACCATCTGCATGTGGAGGTGGTGGAACTTGTATACAATGTGAATGTCACGTAATAGAAGGTGGAGGTGAAGCATTGCCAACCGAGACACCTCATTTTACTAGAAAAGAATTAAAAGATGGTCTTCGTTTAGCTTGTCAGGTAAAAGTGAAGCAAAATATGAACATTACGATTCCTGAAGAAGTTTTTGGAATTAAAAAATGGGAAGCAACCGTAGTAAGAAATTATAATGTAGCTTCTTTTATTAAGGAATTTGTAGTTGAAATCCCTCAGGATATGGGCTATAAAGCTGGTGGTTATATTCAAATTGAAATACCCCCTTGTGAAATAAAGTTTTCAGATTTCGATATCACTGCGCATCCAGAGGAACATGATTCGCCAGATAAATTTAAATCAGAATGGGAAAAGTTTAAGCTTTGGCCATTAGCGATGAAAAATAATGAGACTGTAGAAAGAGCATATTCTATGGCTTCTTTCCCTGCAGAAGGTCGTGAAATAATGTTAAATGTTCGTATTGCAACTCCTCCATTTGATCGGGTGAAAGGTGGATGGATGGATGTAAATCCAGGTATTGCATCTTCTTATATTTTTAATCAGAAAAAAGGAGATAAAGTAACTATCTCAGGACCTTATGGTGAATTTTTTATCAATGAATCTGATTCTGAAATGTTATATGTGGGTGGAGGAGCCGGAATGGCACCTATGCGATCGCATTTATATCATTTATTTAGAACTTTAAAGACAGGCCGAACAGTGACTTATTGGTATGGAGGTAGATCTAAAGGTGAATTGTTTTACATTGATCATTTTAGATCTTTAGAAAAAGATTTCCCTAATTTTAAATTCTACTTAGCATTATCTGAACCTTTAGATGTAGATAATTGGAAAGTGAAAACAGACATTAATGATGCGGAAGGAGATGGTTTTGTAGGGTTTATTCATAATTGTGTAATTGACAATTATTTGAATCATCATGAAAATCCAGAAGATATAGAATTGTATTTCTGTGGACCACCTTTAATGAATCAAGCTGTTCAAAAAATGGGTGAAGATTTTGGTATCCCAGATGAAAGTATTCGATTTGATGATTTTGGAGGATAATTAAAACTAATATTATAATATATTTAAAAAACACTTCTGTTTAGAAGTGTTTTTTTTATGATTATCTTTTTCCTAATAAGAGGCTATGTAATTGTGAAAATTTGTTTTTTATCGTTAAAGTATTATTTTAGCTTGTTGTTGTAATTTATTTATTTTTTCTATATTCAATTATTAGCACAATTTAAAGTGCAGCATACAATTAGAACAAGTGATGTTCATCATATGTATTGGCGTCATGAAAGACAAAAATTTAGTTAGGCTTATGAATCAAAAACTTACAAGACAAGAGTCACATAATTTAGCAATGAATTTGGTAGGTGAGGAGTTAGAAAGGGAAGGTTTTGAATTTTTGGCTATTAATTCAGATTTAAAAAAGAACCCTCAATTTGTAGTTTTAAAAAATAAAGAAACCTCTTTTGTGTTAGTTAGAGATGTTGCAGATTCTGAAAAATTGAATAACTATAATCATATCACTACAAAACCAATTTTAGAGCACGCCATTAAACACAATGCGAAAGTTTATTATGCGGGTATTTTGTTAGGGCATGGCTTAGATATTAATCAGCCAGCCATCAACGGAGAGGATTATTCTTTCGTATATAAGGGATTAATTGAAATAAAATAATATAGACACATGAAGTATACAATTTGGGTTTTCTTATTGCTTTTAATAGTTTCATGTGAAAATGAGAAGCCTCAAAAATCTGTTTTTCAAGGACAGGCATTTGGTACTGCTTTTACAATTCAAGTATATTCTGATAATGAAATTGATCTTGAAAAAGGCATTGATTCTGTTTTTTATAAAGTAAATAAATCAGTAAGCACCTATCTTCCAGAAAGTGATATTTCAAAAATTAATAGTGGAGATACTTCTATTACAGTTGATGATGTTTTTATCGATAATTTTAATATTTCATCTGAAGTATACAGAGCTACTGGAGGAATTTTTGATCCTACCATTGGTGTTTTAAGAAATGCATATGGATTTGGTGATACAAAGCCACTAAAAGAGATTGATAGTTTAGCTTTAGATTCTATGTTGACTTTTGTAGGATTTAATAAAGTGAAACTTACTTCAGAGAACAAAATAGAAAAACAATATCCAGAAATTTATTTTGATTTTAATGCAGTGGCAAAAGGATATGGTATTGATCTTATTGGAAATTATCTGGAATCTAAAGGGATTTCTAATTATCTAATTGAATTGGGAGGAGAGATTTTAGCTAAAGGTGAAAATATTGAAAAAAATAAAGTTTGGGTTGTTGGAATTGAAAATGTAACTTCTAATTTAAATGACAGAAGTTATTCAAGTATCATCGCTTTAGAAAATATAGCGATGGCAACTTCAGGGAACTATCGTAAGTTTAGAGTTGATTCTTTAACAGGTAAAAAATACGTACATACTTTAAACCCTATTACGGGATCGGCAGCGAAAAGTGATATTACTAGTGCTACTGTTTTGGCATCTACTTGCGCGTTAGCAGATGCATATGCAACTGCATTTATGGCTTTAGGATTGGAGAATTCTAAAGTAATATTAAAAAATATTAATGGGATTGATGTTTATTTTACGTACAACGATCAAAATAATGAAGAGCAGGTATTTGCTACGGAAGGATTAAAAAACAGGTTGAAGAATTAATTTTTTTTACAAACAGGTATAATTTCTCCCTTTGCTAATCGAAATTTATTGATGTCTTTATCTGAAAGTGTTTTGGTGTAATCTACCTCTGTAACTTCAAAACCAATGCCGCGAAGTTTATTGAAATAATCACGCCCATATACTCTTACGTGATCATATTGTCCAAATATCTTAGCACGTTCTTTAGGGTCTGTTATGCTATTATCTTCAAAAGTAATTTCTCTTGATAAGTCTTGTGGAATTTGAAAAACTCCTATTCCTCCAGGTGCTAAAACACGATATAATTCTTGCATTGCTTTAGTATCGTTAGGAATATGTTCTAATACATGATTGCAAAAAATATAATCAAATTCATTGTCTTTAAATGGCAGCTTACAAATATCTGCTTTTACATCTGCTAATGGTGAATTTAAATCAGTCGTAATATATTCTAGGTGTTTTGTTTTTTTGAAGCAATTATAAAAAGCTTGTTCTGGAGCAAAATGAAGGAGTTTTGTTTTTTTTTCGTTGGAGAAAAAATCAGTTTCATTTTTTAAATACAACCAAAATAAACGATGTCTTTCCAAAGATAAGGTTCCGGGTGCTAAAACATTCTCACGAATGGTTTCATATCCATAAGGTAAAAATTTTCGATAGGATCTACCATCTATGGGATCGGTGTAGTTGCTACCTTTTAAAAATAAAGCGATGACAGGTCTAACCCAATAACTTAATTTTATAAGTATGGGTCTTGGAATACTGTTTAATGCTTTAGATACAATTTTCACTTAGCTGTCAAACCTAAATTCATCTTCTTCGTTACTTTGAATTCCTAAAGCTGTATAGATATAATCAAAAGTTGATAATAACTTAGGTTTTCCATCTACAATAGCTACATCATGTTCAAAATGAGCACTGGGTTTTCTATCTTTAGTTAAAATAGTCCAGCCATCTTCTAATTGTTCAATACGCTTGGTTCCTAAATTAATCATAGGTTCGATTGCAACTGTCATTCCTTCAATAAATTTCTTTCCTTTTCCACGTCGGCCATAGTTTGGCATTTCTGGATCTTCATGCATGGTTCTACCCAAACCGTGACCTACTAATTCTCTTACGACTCCATAACCTTCTGCTTCGCAATATTGTTGAATCGCATAACCTACATCACCAGTACGTTTTCCAATTTTCAACTCACGAATACCTTCATATAAAGATTCTTTAGTGATGCGAAGTAATTTTTCAACTTCTGGAGCTATTTCACCTATTGCAAATGTATAGGCATGATCACCATAAAATTCGTTTTTTATGGCACCACAATCAATGGATATAATATCTCCTTCTTGTAATGGAGTACCGTTTGGGATTCCATGAACTATTTGAGCGTTTGGACTCATACAAAGTGTATTTGGGAAGTCGTATAGCCCTAAAAAACCTGGAATAGCACCTTGTTCTCTAATAAAATCTTCCGCAAGCTTATCAAGATATAAAGTGGTTACACCTGGTTTAACTTCACCTGCTAGCATTCCTAATGTTTTAGAAACTACTAGAGCAGCTTCACGCATTAATTCTATTTCTTCTTTGGTTTTTGCTATAATCATATGTTGTTTTTAAAAACCGAACCAGTTTTTTTTCTTTTTTGGTTTAGGAATTTCTTCTTTAATTAGAGTTCGATAAATTTCACCCCAACCTAACATTCCACCAATATTGCGATCGTCAATAAACACATCTGCATTTATCTTTCGACTGTATTTATCTTCAAATATTTCTTCAGGAAAACTATTATTTACGGAATAAAAAGTGATGCCATTTTCTTTGCAAAACTGAACAGCTTCCTCTAAGGTTCTTCCACTTCTATAAGTCCATAAAATTAATCGATGTCCTTTTTCTTGAAGCTTTTTTAAAGTTTCAAAAGCAAAAAGTTTTTCTTTCCCAACTTTTGGGTAAGCATCATCTACAATGGTTCCGTCAAAATCGACTGCTATGGTAAGGATTTCAGAAATCATATAAAAAAATTAATTTACAAAATTACAAAGAAATTATTCTTCATAAGAATGTTTATAACCAGTTTCGTTTAAAATGGCTAACATATCTTTCTCTAAAGTGTCTTGTGCAAGCTCTACAAATCGACCAATTTCTATTTCGTTTTTATAAAAAATGATGGTAGGTACATATTCTATGTTAAATCCTTTTTCTAGGTGGTCAGGCGTCTCCTTTTCTCGAGAAAGCGCTATAACTTCTAATTTGGAAATATCAAATTCAGCTTCTTTTAATATTTTGTAAAGAGCAACAACTTCTCTTTGGCTGTCACTACACCACGTTCCCATAAAAACTTTAATGGTAACCTCTCTTAGTTTTGGTTTTATCTCATTAATAGTGATCGTATCTAAGATGTGATTATTATAATTTTCTTTATACCACTCTCTAAATTCTTCATCCATTAACCCTTCTTCATTGATCACTCCAATTAGCATCATATTATCATCAATAGTATCTGGAACCATTAAATTAAGTTCTGTTTTAATTTCATTTTGATCTGTAATTTTTTCAGTATCAAGTTTTTTTTCAGAAGATTGTTTACAAGAAAGGATCATAAATATAAGAAGTAAATAGCTTAATTTTTTCATAATTATTTATTTAAAATTGAATTTTGTGTCATTATTTTTGGTTTTTCTATTCCCATTAAATCAAGAATAGTTGGAGCAATATCACCTAAAACACCATTATTTATTGAACTATTATTATTGTCAATTAGTACTACTGGAACTGGGTTGGTTGTATGTGCAGTATTTGGAGAGCCATCTGAATTAATCATCATTTCACAGTTTCCATGATCCGCTAATAAAATGGTAGTATATCCATTCTCTAAAGCTGCTTCAACAACACTTTTAGTGCAAGAGTCAATAGTTTCACAAGCTTTTATTGCTGCTTCCATAATACCGGTATGACCAACCATATCTGTATTTGCAAAATTTAAACAAATGAAATCTGCCGATTGAGAATTAATTTCAGGTATAATTTTATCCCGAACTTGAAAAGCACTCATCTCTGGTTGAAGGTCATAAGTAGCTACTTTAGGTGAAGGACAAAGTATTCGACTTTCGCCTTTAAATGGTAATTCTCTTCCGCCAGAAAAGAAAAAGGTAACGTGAGGATATTTTTCAGTTTCAGCTATCCGAATTTGCTTTTTATTATTTTTTTCTAATACTTCACCAAGAGTATCTTTTAGGTCCTCTTTATTGTAAATTACTTTAATATTATTGAAAGTATGATCGTAATTTGTAAGTGTTACAAAGTAAAGTGGGATAGGATTCAAATCAAAATCCTTGAAAGATTCTTGAGTTAACGCTTGTGTTAATTCTCTTCCTCTATCCGTTCTAAAATTAAAGAAAATTACAACATCGTCCTTTTCAATAGTTCCTATGGGTTGATCGTTTTCGGTAATTACAATTGGATTTATAAATTCATCTGTAATTCCTTCAGCATAACTTTTTTGAATACTTTCAACGGCATTGGTAAATTTTTCTCCGATACCAGAAAGCAGTACATCATAAGATTTCTTAACTCTTTCCCATCTTTTGTCACGGTCCATTGCGTAATACCTACCAATTACAGAAGCAATTTTACCAGTGGTTTTATCTAGGTGATCTTGTAGTTCATTTACAAATCCTGCACCAGAATGAGGATCGACATCACGTCCATCTGTAAATGCGTGAATAAAAACTTTTTCAAGTCCCTCTTCATTTGCTGCACTAACCAAGCCTTTTAAATGATCTATATGTGAATGTACTCCGCCATTAGAAAGTAAGCCTAAAAAATGAACTTTTTTATCATATTTTTTAGCATAATTAAATGCTTGTTGTAATACGGGTTCTTTTTTTAGGGTATTGTTTTTAATGGCTAAATTAACTTTCACCAAATCTTGATGGACAATACGACCAGCACCTAAATTCATATGTCCAACTTCACTATTTCCCATTTGACCTTCAGGTAGGCCTACATTTAATCCATCGGTTCGAATTTGGGCATTGGAATATTTTTTATAAAGTGAATCTATATAGGGTGTTTTTGCCTGAGCTATGGCAGAAACTTTAGGGTCTTGAGTAATACCCCAACCATCCAGTATTAGTAAAAGCACTTTTTTATTCATAACTTAATTAAAAAGCAAAGATAGAAACAATAAATGTGGAGGTATCGTTTCTAAAATAGAAATTTATTATTTAGAAATTAATTGTTGTAATGTGAACGTTCCGCTTTCTTCTTCTCATAATTTTTAATTAAAGTAACTTGGGGTTGATATCCAAAATGTTTTCAGTTTTATATGTATTTATAAATTCTTCTGAAAAATTTTCATTTCCCAGTACATTTTCTTCTTTAAGAATACTTTTTATATCTAATTTTTGATACGCTTTAAGCATTGATATTGATACTGGCGCATAACTAAAATGCCAAGGCTCATATTTAAATCCTTTTCGGTTTGGGCTTTTGGTATACACTTCATAAAAACCATAGGATTCGGAATGTTCATTCATCCATTCCTTAAGTTTACAATAGGGACCATTTCCATAATAGTTTTCTTCTTCTAAAACACTTTCAGGTTTTGGGTAATTGGCATCAATAATATCAATATCGGTGCCCCAATGATGTCTGGAAGTTCCAGGAATAGTGGAATATTCAATAATTTTCTCAACAGCTTCAATAGGTGTAAGTCTTTCCTTTGTGAATCTTTTATATTTATTTTCGAAAATACTTTTTTGTTTTTGAAAGTTTCGATAAGCAGAAACAACTTCAATATTAATTCCATCTTTTAAGGCAGCAACTTTCATTTCTTCAAAAGCTATCTTAGCTTCTTTATGCATTTTTGAAGTATATGTATCACCTATTATATCTGGATTTCCTTTTCCAATTAATTGGTTTTTGGTAAACTTTTCCTGAATTAAACTGAAAGAATTTAAGGGAAGATATGTAAGTGCTAATCCACTTAAAAGAGTGGTTTTTAAAAAGTGGTTTCGATTCATATTATTGTAAATTAATTGTAAATAAAAATTATAGCATTTTAAAAATGATTGTTATTAAATAGATTATTAGAATTTTAAGATAGTTTCTGTTTCAATTTCATAAGGGGTTTTGTTTTGTTCAAAAATTCGAGCAGAATGAGTTCCCTTTAAAAGAATAGTATCATCTTTTACTTGCAACCAGGTACCTTCTCTTATACCTATTACAGGAATGGTACTTTGTGTGTGAAATTCATTAATTCTTGTTTCTCTAGTTTCTCCCATATGCTTACTGGTAGGTTCAGGATCTAAATAATGGGGGTTGATATTAAAAGGAATAACACCTAGCGCTTTAAATGATGGTGGATATACTATTGGCATATCGTTGGTAGTATTTATTGTAATTCCGCAAATATTACTTCCGGCACTTGTTCCAAGGTAAGGAAGTCCATTAAATATTGATTCTCGCAATACCTTCAAGATATTATTTTTATATAGTTGTGAAATCAATACAAAAGTATTTCCTCCGCCAATAAAAATACCTTTTGCATTTTTAATTGCCTCAACAGAATTTTCTAAAGTATGGATTCCAATAACTGTTTTTCCAATTTTTGAGAAGGCCTCTTGAGCAATTTCTGAGTATTTATCATGTGAAATTCCACCTGGTCTTGCATAAGGTATAAATAGGATTTCTTCAGTTTCAGAAAAGAGTTGAGCTATTTCAGGTAATAAATAAGATAAATAGGTTCCTCCATGAATAGTTGAAGTACTTGCCACAATTATATTTTTCATAAATAAGAATTAAAACGTAAATTTAACAAACCATAAGATAAACTTTAAGACTTTTATAAGAAATGATTATTTAACTTTGAACAATGAACAAACAACTACTTCTTTTTTCATTTCTAATTGTTTCAATTTCCGTTTTTTCGCAAGAGATTGATCGCATCACAATTTCAGGAAAAATAACAGCTTCTAAAGGAGATGATGTTGAAGGAATTAATATTTATAATAAATCATCTCAAAAAGGAACCGTTACTTCTGTCACTGGAGAATTTAAATTAAAAGTTACAGAAAACGATCGAGTTTTTATTTCTGCTATGCAATTTCAAAACTTTACAGTTATTATTGATAAAGGTATTATAGATACAAGAGCAATGCATATTGCTTTAAATCCTGTTATAAACCAACTAGATGAAGTTTTAATAAGTCCCTATGATCTTTCAGGAAATATTGTAGCCGATGTAAAACGAATTAATGTTTCTAGTGTTTCAAATAAATATGATACGTCCTACGAAACTGTTGAATTTGAATATGAATTTTCTGCAGATGCTCAAACTTCAATAAAAGAGAATAAAGCAGAAGATGCTTATCATAATGGACAGGAGCAATATGGAGGTGATTTAATAGGCTTAGGAGTTTTATTGGTGAGCGCTTTTCTTCCAAAAAATAAAAACAAAAAATCTGCTAAAAAGGAACAGATTTCAGAAGTTGATATGATTACCAATGCGGTTCAAAAGAGATTTGGAATTAACTATATATCAAAAACCTTTAATATACCTGAAGATAAAGTTAATGAGTTCGTTTATTTTGTTGAAGATAATGGTATTGATAAAAACTTGTTATTGCCTGAAAACGAATTACTTCTTATCGAATATTTAGATAAACAAAGTAAAGCTTATCTAAAACAGAGTAATGAAAAATAGCGATTTGTTACTTGCTTTATGCCTCTTGGTATTTAATATAGCAAGTAGTCAACAAATAAATTTACACGTTAAGATCACAAATGATTTTGATGTTGAAGGAATCCATATATTAAATAAAACTTCTAAATATAATACCGTTACTAATGAATTTGGAGAATTCGTTATTAAAGTACAATTATTAGATACAATTGTATTTTCTTCGATAAAATATGAAATTAAAGAATTGATAATTACTGATGATATTTATAATAAAAAATCAATCAATATTAAATTAAACGAACTAGTTAATGAATTAGATGAGGTAATAATCGGGAATACATTAACAGGAAATCTATCTACAGATTTAAAAAATATAAAAGTAGAAGAAACTTTTAATTTTGATGATGTTGGAATACCTGGTTTTAAAGGAATACCTCAAGAAAAAATAGTACCTCTTGCGGCGGCGGCATTTCCTTTAAGTTTAAATATAGAAGCATTATACAAACATATTGGGGGTTATTATAAAAAATTAAAAATTAAACGAAAGTGGACTAATGAAAACACAACAGTTGTAAACATTATAGACTATTACGGGTTTAGTTTTTTTGAGGATGCCTATAGTATTCCAAGTAATAGATTGTATGATTTTATTCTATTCTGTATAGAAACCACCACATTAAATTCAGATTTTAATAGACAGAATTTTGCAGGAGTTTTGGAAATATTTAATCAAAAATCCAAGTTATATGTTTCAAGAATAAAATTAATAGAAAAAGAATAGTATAAATATTTTTATATAAAGAGTCTTATGAATATGAAATTTTTTAAAATTACCCTTGTACTGCTTTTATTTCCCATGTTGATAAGCTCAATATCTCATAAGTTTTATGTAAGCACTACTAGTGTAGAATATGTGCCAGAAATACAAACAATTCAAATTATTTCAAAAATATTTGTTGAAGACATAGAACAAGTGCTTCAAGAAAGGTATAGTCCTTTAGTAGTTTTAAACCCCAAAAAAGAAACAGAGGCTGATATCAATTATTTAAAAAAATACGTTGCTCAAAAACTTAAAATCAGCATCAATAATAAACCTGTTGAGCTTAACTATATTGGGAAAGAATATGATATTGATATTGTGAATATGTATTTTGAAATTAAAAATATTTCAGAATTAGAATCTTTTGAAATTGAAAATAAAATTCTTTTTGATAAGTTTCCAGAACAACAAAATATTATTCATATGATTACACCAGCGTCTAAGAAAAATATGATTTTAGATAAAAATCATCCTAATGGACTGTTAAACTTTAATTAAACCAAGCTCAATATCCCTAAGAAATACTATTTTTAGGCCTTTAAAAAAAATCAACCACATACCTATGAAATTATTTAAACTTTTAGCTTTAGTTGTTTTATTTCTAGCAACAGGACTTAGTTACTCCCAAGATGAAGAAACAAAGGAAGAACGTGTTCCAGGGCATTATAATAACAATCCTTTTAAACAACTATATGAAGAGTTTTCAACTCCTAACCAGTATCGGTCTGCAAGTGGAGCCCCAGGGCCATCTTATTATCAGCAACAAGCAGACTATGTAATGGATATAGAGCTTGATGACAAGAACAAGAAGCTTACGGGTTATGAAACGATTACTTATACCAACAATTCTCCAGATGTTTTGGATTATATATGGGTACAATTAGATCAAAACGTGCGTGCTAAAGATTCTAAAACTCCTTTAATTGAATCTAGTGGTGCAGCTACAGCAGATATGGCCGGAAATTTTGTAAACCAACATATGGGAGAAGGATTTGATGGTGGATTCAACATACAATCTGTTAAAGGTAATAATGGAAATGATTTAGACTATATAATAAATCGCACGATGATGCGTATTGAGTTACCAAAAAGCATGAATAAAGGAGATAAATTTGTTTTCTCTATTCGTTGGTGGTACAATATCAATAATCACGTAAAAAATCGTGCCCGTAGTGGTTATGAAGAATTTGAAGATGGAAATCGTGCATATGTAATTGCTCAGTTTTTTCCAAGAATGGCAGTATATAGTGATGTTGAAGGTTGGCAAAATAGTCAGTTTTGGGGAAGAGATGAGTTTGCTTTAGTATTTGGAGATTATGAAGTAAATATTACGGTACCTGCAGATCATATTTTAGATGGAACTGGAGCACTTCAAAATAGAAAAGAAATTTTCAGTAAAGAAATGATGAACCGTTATGATAAAGCTAAAAAATCATATGATGAGCCAGTTGTTATCGTAACTCAAGATGAAGCAGATACTGCTTCAGCAAGCTTTGATACGAATAAAAAAACTTGGAAATTTAAAGCAATAAATGTTCGTGACTATGCATTTGCTTCTTCAAGAAGATTTATATGGGATATGATGGCTGTAAAAGTTGGAGAAAGAGAAGTGATGGCAGTTTCAATGTATCCTAAAGAAGGAAATCCTCTATGGGAAGAATGGTCAACTAAAGTAGTAGCAAGTACTTTAAAATCATATTCAAGAATGACATTTGATTATCCTTATCCTAAAGCAATTTCAGTACACGCTAAAAATCAAGGAATGGAATATCCAATGATATGTTGGAATTATGGGCGCCCAGATGAAGATGGTACCTATAGCGAACGCACAAAATATGGTATGTTTGGTGTAGTAATTCACGAAATAGGACATAATTATTTTCCAATGATTGTAAATAGTGATGAACGTCAATGGACTTGGATGGATGAAGGGATCAATACTTTTGTGCAATATGTAGCAGAGCAAGATTTTGGTGAAAAATACCCAGAAGCAATAGCTCCTAATAAAAAATATCCTTCAAGAAGAGGGCCTGCAAAAAATATTGTAAGTTATATGTCTGGAGATCAAAGTTCGATTGCTCCAATTATGACAAAAGGTTTAAATACTTATAATTTTGGTGCGAATGGTTATTCAAAACCAGGAACAGGTTTAAATATATTAAGAGAGACCGTAATGGGTAGAGAATTATTTGATTATTCATTTAAAACGTATGCCAAAAGATGGATGTTTAAACATCCTTCACCTGAAGATTTCTTCCGTACTATGGAAGATGCATCAGCAATGGATTTAGATTGGTTTTGGAGAGGATGGTTTTATACTACTAATGTGGTAGATATTGGAGTAGGAGAGGTTAAGAAATACTATGTTACTTCAAAAATGAATAAAGAAGTTAAAGAAATGATGGAAGCTAGAGGAATGAAAGAAAGTGATCTTCCTCCATTGGTTTATTTAGTAGAAGAAGGTAGTGAAGATTTTGAAGAGAGTATGCGTACTTCTACTTTAGATGATGTTTCTACGTTACAAGAATACATCATGGATAATTTAAGCCCTGAAGAAAGAGCAAAACTTAAAAAGCCTACCTTTTTCTATGAAGTAACATTTGAGAAGCCAGGTGGATTACCAATGCCAATTATTGCTGAATACACGTACAGTGATGGAACTACTGAAAGAGTTACCTACCCTGTACAGATTTGGAAAACAAGTGATAAATCTGTTGGAAAAGTAATTGCTTCAGATAAAGAGATTACTAAAATTGTAGTAGATCCAGATGAAGAAACAGCAGATGTAGATACTTCTAATAATACGTGGCCAAAGCGTAAAAAGTTAGGTAAATTTGATTCTTTTAAAGAAAAGAAAGTAAAAGGATAATATAAATTTTGGTTGATGTAAATCAACATTAACTAAAAGCCACTAATTAATTTTTAATTAGTGGCTTTTAGTTTGAGGATACTTAATTTATTATACTTGATGAATTATTCGTAGAGAGAATCTAATAATTGACCAGTCCAATTGATAATAGCTTCTTTATCTTCTTCAGTTAGTTTTGCTTTAGAATGTAATGCAGTATAATTTTTTAAAGGCATTTCGCCATCATATAAAACTGTAGAAATATCATCTAGTATTTCAGCTTTATCCTCCTTGTTATAAGTATTCCAATTAGAAAAATTTAACTCTTCACGTGCTTCTGTAATATCTTTATAAACCAACCATTTTGATGGAGCAATCGTTGCCTACCAAGGGAAATTAGATTCATTCGAGTGACAATCGTAACAAGCTGCTTTTAACTTTGAGGCTACGTTTTTAGGTACGGTTGTAGTTGCAATTAAATCGTTTGGATTGTCAACTATTATTGTAGGTTTCTCAACAGGATATAGTTGTATTGCAATAAATAGTACAATTATAAATGCCATTATTTTTTTCTTGATGTTTAAAAAATTATAATTTAACTACTCCTTGTTTAAAACTAATCTTTGCTCTGTAGCCCAACCCATTAAAATTTTAGATTCTTCTGGAGTTAATTTTTTATCAGGATATTTTGCTAATAATTTTTTTGGAGGCATTTTATTTTTACCTAATACTTTTGTCATTTTTCCAAATTTGCTTGCTAATTTTCCATTTGAATAACTTCCATCACTAATTTTATCAAAATTCATTTTCATTTTACTTTTTCCTCCCTTAGCATCATTACTATGGCATCCCATACATTTATTGTCTAAAATGGTTTTTACGTTTTCGGGAATATCAACAAGCTCGATAGCAGTTGAGTTTTGGTAATTTTCTTTATTGTTTTCAGAAAAAGAAAACAGACCAATAGATACAGTAAAAAGGATAATTAAGCTGATAAATTTAGTTTTCATAGAATTTTAATTTTGATGATATACAAATATAGGATTTTTATATATTACAATATTTGAACCTTTTTTATTTGATTTGTATTGCGGAGTTACAAAATCATTATATTTGTACTATGATTACATTTCCTTTATTTATAAGCGGAGCAGAGATATTTTTTATCGTTTTTATTGTGGTAATGGTTTTTGGTGCAGATAAAGTTCCTGAAATTGCTAGAGGGTTAGGAAAAGGTATGCGCCAAATAAAAGATGCAACTAACGATATTAAAAGTGAAATTAATAAAAGCGCTAAAAAAGAAGGAATTGATTTAGAATCACCTGAAAAATTAACGGATGATATTAAGAGCAATTTCACTAAAAATATATCTTCTGAAATAAAAAACGTGAAGGATACTGTAGATGATATTACAGGACCTATAAAAAGAAAATTCTAATTATTTTACTCTTGATATTGTTAAACCATCACGAATAGGTAACAAAACTGTTTCTAATTGAGGATGGTTATTTGTCATTTTATTATATTTTATAAGTGCTTCTGTATCTTTATCTCCTTTCAACAGTGGTTCAATTATTTTTCCTGTCCATAATACATTATCACTTAAAATGACGGATCCAGTTCTAAGTTTTGGTAAAATGATATCTAAATAATTAGGATAATTTTGTTTGTCGGCATCTATAAACACTAAATCAAAAGTTTCTTTTAAAGAAGGTATTATATCTAAAGCATTACCAATGTGCTGAACTATTTGATTTCCATAATTAGACTTATCAAAATATTTTCGTTGTAAATCATATAATTCTTCATTAGTGTCAATGGTATGAAGCTGTCCTTTTGGCTGCATTCCTTCAGCTAAACATAAAGCAGAATATCCCGTGTAAGTTCCTATTTCAAGAATATTCTTAGGATTGATCAATTTAGAAATCATACTTAAAACTCTTCCTTGAAAATGCCCACTTAACATTCTAGGGGCTAATACTTTTCGCCAAGTTTCGCGACTTAGTTGTTGTAGTAATTCTGGTTCCTCTTGAGAATGAGCAACTACATAATCATCAAGTTTATCAGGTATAAAGTGCATTAAATTAACTCAATATTTTATTAATTAAATCTTGTTTCTTTTTTTTATTGTCTCCAAATAACCATTGCAGTACATTATCATCCCAAATAGCATCACATTCTTCTGTGGTTAATATTTTTTGTTCTTGTGCTAGATCCAAAATTTTTCCTGGATATGAGGATTGATTTGCACTTTCCATCTCACCTAGAGGATAAGGATCATCTAATCCCATAACTATTTGTTTTGATGTTTGGTTTTTAACGATTAATTGTAAGGATCCTGTATCGTGAACTAAGGTGTCGAAGAATATATTTTTATGAGCAACAGATTTTCTTGGATGGACTTTACCTTCAAATAAATCGGGTCTTCCATCAAAACCTTGAATACGTCTTCCTAAGTTCATTTGAGCCAATTGGCCTCCGTGAGCAAAACAAGTTCTCATATTTGGAAATTTATCTGCATATCCATTTAACGTAAAAAAGTGGTAAGCATCGGCACATTGAGCTAACATCCATATTAAATGAAAACGCCAAGCGGTATTTTCTAATTTTATGAATTTTTCACCATCGTAAGGATGAATTTCTAAAGCAAGATTATATTTGTTGGCTAATTCAAAAATAGGTTCATTTTCTTCATCAAAAATACATCGCCAAGTACCTATAGTATCCATATAATGAGTTGGTAGACAAAGCAAATTTAAACCTAACTCCTCTACGCAACGTTCTATTTCCCATAAGGCACCTCTTCCGTAACCAGGATGAACTACAAACCCGCAAGTAAATTTTGAAGGATGATCATGTTGAACTTTAGCATTAAAATCGTTTTGAAAACGAAGTGCTTGCTTCATTTCTTCTAATCGCAAACCATTTCCGTAAAGTTGAGATAGATTTAATACGACTGCATGATCAATTTTAAATTTATCCATCCATTCTAGCTTTTCATCTAAAAAGAAACTAGAGTCCGTAACAGGTCGTTTCCAATTTTTTTGAAGCATAAAATTACGATCCTTATCGACCCAAAAAATTCCATTGTCTTTCATGAACTGAGGAATTTCTTCTGGATAAGGAAGAAGGTGTGAATGGCCGTTGATTCTTAATTTTCGTTTCATATTAATTGCCAGACTTGATCCGGTATCTTTTATTGTTTGTTATATGAGTTCCTATAAAAGTAATTTATTACAAACTTTTAGTCCTTCCGCCATCAACAGGTAAATTAATACCATTGATATACCCGGCTGCTTCACTTGCTAAAAATACTACTGCATATGCTATTTCTTCAGGTTGCGCAAACCGTTTAGCTGGAACAATGCTTTTCATTACTTCACTAGCTTCTTCAGGAGACTTTCCAATCTTTTTGCCCACATTTACCATAATCTGGTCTAAACGTTCAGTTGCTGTAGCACCGGGTAATACATTGTTAACTGTAATGCCAAATGGCCCAAGCTCTGCAGCTAAGGTTTTGCTCCAATTTGCAACTGCTCCACGAATAGTATTGCTAACTCCTAAACCTTCAATAGGTTGTTTTACTGAAGTAGATATGATATTAATAATTCTACCATAGCCGTTTTCTTTCATTCCAGAAACAACTGCTTGAACTAATATATGATTACAAAGTAAATGTTGCGAAAAAGTATTCGTAAATTCTGAAAGATCGGCATTAAGAATTGGTCCTCCTTTTGGTCCACCGGTGTTATTTAAAAGAATATGATAATTCCTAGAAATGTTATTTGATAGCGTTTCTTTTAATGAATTTGGATCACTAAAATCTGCTACCATATAATTGTGGCTTTGACCTTGATGAGTCGGTAATTCAGATAATACTTGCTTTAGTTTATCTTCATTACGAGCAATCAATGTTATGTTTACTCCAAGGTCAGCTAGCTCCATTGCAGAGGCTTTTCCAATACCAGCAGTACTACCACAGATTAATGCATTTTTATTTTTTAGATTAAGATTCATAAGTTTATTTTCAATAATTAATTATCATATTTGATACAAATATTTTTAGATTCCGTAAAGAATTTTAAAGCTTCAAAGCCTCCTTCACGTCCTACGCCACTGTTTTTAACTCCACCAAAAGGAGTTCTTAAATCCCTATTAAGCCAAGTGTTTACCCAAACTATCCCAGATTCTATTTGTTTTGACATTCTCATGGTTCTATCTAAATTAGTAGTCCATAAGGTTGCTGAAAGTCCGTATTTAACACTATTTGCCATTTCTAAAACTTCTTCTTCAGTTTCAAAAGGCATAATAGTTACTACGGGGCCAAAAATTTCTTCTTGATTTACACGACAATTATTATCTGTTATTTCGATAATTGTGGGTTCAAGATAATATCCATTTTCAGAACCATTTACCGTTACTTTATTTCCACCACATAATACTTTTCCTCCTTCTTCTTTAGCTAAATCAATATAGGATATTACTTTATCAAGATGGAGTTTTGATACTAAAGCACCAATATTGGTAGAAGGATCAAACGGATCTCCTACTTTTAATTCTTTTACTTTGGAAACAAAATCTTCTTTGAATTTTGAATAGATTGATTTTTCTACAAAAATTCTACTTCCACATAAACAAATTTGACCTTGATTTGCAAAAGATGATTTGACAGTAACAGAAAGCATTTTCTCATAATTGCAATCTGCAAAAATGATATTTGGATTTTTACCACCTAATTCTAAAGACAATTTTTTAAACATAGGTGCTGCAGTCCTTGCAATTGATTCACCAGTTTTAGTTCCGCCTGTAAATGAAATTGCTTTAATGTTTGGATGTTCCACAATGGCTTGACCTGCAGAAGGGCCATTTCCGTGAACTATATTTAAAACTCCATTTGGTAATCCCGCTTGAGTACAGATTTCTCCCAATAAAAATGCGGTCATAGGAGTTACCTCACTAGGTTTTGCAACAACAGTATTTCCTGCGGCTAAGGCTGGAGCAATTTTCCAAGTAAATAAATACAATGGTAAATTCCAAGGAGATATACATCCAACAACACCAATAGGTTGTCTTAAAGTAAAATTCATGGTATTTAATCCAACACTTTCATGTGCTTCACTAGCAAATTGTGTGATGGCATGAGCAAAAAATCTAAAATTACTAGACGCTCTTGGAATATCAACCGCTTTTGCCAAGCTTAATGGTTTTCCATTATCTAATGCTTCAGCTTCAGCAAGCATATCTAATTTTTCTTCTATAAGATTCGCTATTTTTAACAGAATTGCACTACGCTTATCAATAGTCGTATTGGACCATGATGGGAATGCTTTTTTTGCAGCTAGATATGCTTTGTCTACATCTATTGAAGAAGAAGATGCAATTTTTGAATATACCTCTCCTTTTGAAGGATTGTAATTATCTAACCAATCTTGTGAGAATGGTTCACAGTATGATCCGTCAATATAGTTTAGTATTTTTTTCATATCCATAAGTATTATAATGGCTTATATGCCATTACTTTAATTTCTACCACTAAATCTGGATGTGGTAATTGATGAACGGCTACAGTTGTTCTTGTTGGGCCTGTTTCTTTATCAAAGAATTCTGCATAGGCTTTATTATAGCCTGCAAAATCATTCATATTTACTAAAAAAGTAGAGATATCTACTACATCTTTTAATGAAGCTCCAACTTTTTTTAGATTTATATCAATATTGTTAAGCACCTCGCGTGTTTGGACTTCAATATTTAAATGTTTAGTTCCCATTTCATCAATGATATCGACTCCTGCAATGGTATTGTCTGGCCTTCGTGAGCTAGTTCCTGATACAAATATAAAATCCCCTGCTCTTTTAACATGTGGATAGGCTCCTCTCGGAGTAACTTTTCCTTCTACTGCTTTATTTTCCATAATTTTTCCTACATAGGCAGGAATCTTATTAATTAAACTTTTGTTATCTTTTTTCTATAGTTTGTTTTTAAAACTCTATTGTTTCAAAATTAACTAAGTAATAATTCTATTACATGTTTTTTACAACATCATCATCGTGTAAAATATTTTTTGTTTCATTCAACACCAAGGTAAGTTTGTCATCTAAACTCATAGAATCCGTTAATTTACCATCGTCTAATAAGTTTAAAATTGCTTTGTCTTGTGCTCTTCCTCTTTTCATAGCCTCAGAATAAGGAACGTCTGCATTAAAAGTTACCAAGGAATATTTAGAATTGTATTTATTTGGAAAGTGATCTTCAAAAGCTACTTCTAACTTTCTTTTTTCCTGAAATAAAGGATTGGCAGTATGCTCTTTCATTTCATAGAAATTATCGATGGCAAGATCTGCAATTGCATCTGCATCAACTTTTCTTTCTTTTTGAAATTCAGAAAAAGTTTTCCCCCAATCTCCTTCATATTTTTCAATATATTTATCTAAAACAAGGACATCTTCAAAAGAAGCATTCATTCCTTGACCATAAAAAGGTACTATTGCATGAGCAGAATCTCCAATAATTAAAGTTTTTCCATAAGTGTTCCACGGGTAACATTTTACAGTACCTAAGCGACCTGTTGGGTTTTCAAAAAACTCTTCTGTTAAATTAGGCATCAATGCTTTTGCATCAGGGTATTCTCTTTCAAAATATTCAGAAACTTTTTCTGGAGTATTTAAGTTTTCAAAATTATCTTTTCCAGTTTCATGAGCCAAAAACAAGGTAACCGTAAAACTACCATCAAGATTAGGTAAGGATATCAACATGTTTTCACCTCTAGGCCATATATGTAATGCATTCTGTTCTGATTTAAAATCGCCGTTTTCTGCTGCCGGTATTGTTAATTCTTTATAGCTATGACTCAACCAATCAATCGAAAAGCTTAATCTAAGATCTTTATTAACGAACATATTATTTCTCACGACAGAGCCAGCTCCATCAGTACCGAAAATAAGATCGGCATTGTAGGTTATTTTTTCTTTAGTATTATAATCTTCAAAAACAGCCCTAGTGTTTTTGAAATCTAAAGATTCACAACTTTTATTGAAATGTAAGGTTACATTTGGTAATTTTTCTGCAGTATCAAGTAGTAACATATTCAATCCAGGACGCGATATAGAATTGATGTATTTGTCCTCTTTACCACTATAAAGACTCATGAATTTATTACCACTAGCATCATGAATCATTCTTCCTATCATAGGTAAGCATAGTTTTTTTATGTCATCTTGCAGTCCAACCATTTTCATAGCTTTCACTCCACGATCTGAAAGAGATAAATTTATTGAGCGTCCAGCATCTTGATCTACTGTTCTTAAATCTGGTCGTTTTTCAACTAAGGTTACATTATATCCTCTTTGTCCTAAACGCAATGCGAGTAAACTACCACATAGTCCTGCTCCAATTATTAATATATTTTCTTTTTTGGTTTTCATGTGTCTATGTTTGTTGTTTTTTAATGGTCAAATGCTGATGGCTATTATTAATATACTTACAGTTTTTTATTTGAGTTCGTTTATCTTCAATTTCTTTGAGTGTTAAAAGTTTTAATATACTCGTTTCATTAATTTAAAACTTTTTTTAATCGTTGTACAAACTCAAATACATCCTGATAGCTATTGTAAAGTGGGGCAGGAGCTACTCTTATCACATCGGGTTCTCTCCAGTCACTTATTACGCCACTTTTTGTAAGTTGTGTATGTAGTTCTTTATCGGCACTTTTAACTTGAATTGATAATTGACAACCTCTTTCTTCCGGATTTTTAGGAGTAATGATATTTATTCTATCATCATTTAGTGCGTTAATTAAAAACTCTAAAAAGCCAGTTAGTATTTTAGATTTTTTGATGATATTTTCAAAACCTGCAGCTTCAAATAAATCTAAAGAAGCTCTAATTGCAGCCATGGAAAGTATCGCGGGGTTGCTTAATTGCCAGCCCTCAGCACCAGGAATAGCATCAAATTCATGTCGCATATTAAAACGAGTTTGTTTATTATGTCCCCACCATCCGGCGAATCGGGGCAAGTTGCTTTTATGATGCTTCTCATGTACAAAACACCCGGCAACAGAACCTGGCCCGGAATTCAGGTATTTGTAGGTGCACCACACAGCAAAATCTACCCCCCATTCATGCAGGTTTAACAAAATATTACCGGCAGCATGTGCTAGATCGAAACCAACGATAATGCCTTTTTTATGGCCCATAGCTGTAATAGCGGCCATATCAAAAACCTGGCCCGTATAGTAGTTTACGCCGCCCAGCATAATTAATGCGATGTTATCACCCTCTTGCTCAATGAGCGTTTCAATATCCTCAGTTCGGATTGCTGCTTCACCGGCTCTTGGCTTGAGCTTGATAAGAGACGATGCTACATCAAAACCATGAAACTGAATTTGTGAGCTTACCGCATAAATATCAGAAGGGAAGGCATCTGCTTCAATCACAATTTTATATCTGGATTTATTTGGGCGGTAGAATGAAACCATCATAAGATGCAGGTTGGTTGTAAGGGTATTCATGGCAACCACCTCTTCCTTTTTTCCACCAACGATTCTTGAGAAACTTTCCGTTAGGAACTCATGATAAGGCATCCATGGATTTTGAGCATGGAAATGGCCTTCAACACCCAGCTTGGCCCAATCTTCTAATTCCTGGTTTACATATTCGCCGGTTCTTTTAGGCTGTAGCCCCAAGGAATTTCCGCAAAAATACAGGCACTCTTCTCCATTGTCCTGCAAAGGGATGTGAAATTGTTCACGATATCCTTTCAGCGGATCTTTCTTGTCCTGCTCCAGTGCAAATTCTTTGGTCT
>CAJXEB010000009.1 GCA_913052585.1 uncultured Flavobacteriaceae bacterium
CTATTTACATTGTAGTTTAATGACCCAAGTTCCAATTATTCTTATGAAAACGAATGCTTCTGGGATATTTTACATAATACTACATTATAGCTATCAAATGGAAACAATGGCTTAAACAACATAATGAACATTTGTACTATAATTAATATTATGTCAAATAGAGTTTTTCTAGAACTCTCCTATAGATCGCTAAAGACCTTCTTGTAATTCATCTTTTTAATTCTACTATTTGTATTATATTTGCGACCATTAAAAAATGCTGTTTTAAATGGGTACTTCTCTTTAAAAATGCTGAACTCATAAAACATGTCAAAACTTCCAGCTGCCTACAAATTTATTGATCTTTCAGACTATGGTCGTCCCATAGCTCGACACATCGCGCTTTACCTTAAAGATACCAGTTGTACTCCAGTACAAGTTACCTGGCTTTTTATTGTATCGGGACTTATTGGTGTTGCGGGAATGTTTTTTGGGTATTATTACCTAGCTGCTTTCTTCTTAGTCCTAAAGTCTATCCTAGATGCTGCAGATGGTGAATTGGCTCGATTAAAAGAAACTCCTTCCTATACGGGTCGTTATTTTGATTCTATTGCAGATATCTTATTAAATGCGTTGATCTTCTTCACACTTTATATTATTTGTGATATTTCATTTATATGGGTATTACTTAGTTTTTTGGGAATACAATTACAGGGAACATTGTATAATTATTACTATGTAATCCTTAGAAATAAGGTTAATGGCGATACCACCAGCAGGGTTTTTGAGACAGAAACTCCACAAGCACTTCCAGGTGAAAATCAACAGACTGTAAACATACTTTTTAAGCTTTATAGAATTCTTTATGGGGTTTTCGACATAATTATTTATCGCCTAGATAACAACGCCCCTCAAGGTAAAATATCGCCTAATTGGTTTATGACAGCTGTTTCCAGCTTTGGTTTAGGGTTTCAGTTGTTGCTAATTGGAATTTTCCTAATCCTTGGAATGAAAGAATTTATAATTCCATTCTTTCTTTTGTATACTTTAATGGTACTTATTTTTATTGCTATCCGAAAGCTTTTAAATACTTAATTGTTTTTGTTGATCATAATTCATAAAAAAAGCCCAATATAAAATTGAGCTTTGATAATTCTTTTTATTTTAGATTAATATCTAAAATAAAATATGTTTTCTTAATTCGTGCGTTTCGACTTTCTGTAGATATAATTTGGATATATGGTACGTTTAGCAAATCGATTTAATTTATTGCTGTTAACCATTTTAATATAGATTTGTTTTGTAACACCAAAGTATTCATATGTTGATCCATCTAAAAAAGTGATTTCTAACAATAAGCCTTTATGCTTATAATCTTCAATATCTGAATTCGTAATGGTCTCTGTATAAACACCTAAATTTGCTTCTTTTGTTTCTGGCGCAATACTCACAAGAAAATGGTAACCATCAATGATTCTTCGACTTTGTACCTCTGCTTCTTCCTGCAAAGGATCTCCGTTTAGAAATTTGTCTGGATGCCACTCTTTAACCAAATTACGGTAGCTCTTTTTTAAAGACTTTAATTCGACTTCCTTTTCTACTCCAAAGAGTTTCTTGTATTCATTTATACGCTTCATATCACAAAATTATTTGAGGGCGCAAAAGTACATCTTAATATCAAATGAATTGCGAAAGTTTATAAAAAATATATTGACTAAAGTAGTGTTACTCGAACCTTTTTCTTTTTCAAGCGTGTATTGTTTAGATTTAAAACTAAATCATCAGCCTTAGCCAATGGCACAGCAACAAAAGCACAATCTTGCTTAAGTTCAATAGCACCTAATTCATGCCTATCTAACTCGCCTTGTTTAAAAAATAATCCCGCAATATCTCCTTTGGAAATTTTATCTTTCCGTCCACCCGAAATAAACAACGTTTGCCAGTATTGTGGTTTATGTGGTGCTTTTTCAGAAATATCAACTCCTTTTACGTTTAGTATAAACTCAGGTAATAACTGATCTTTCCATTTAAGAACATAAGCAGTTCCTTTAGCATTCACTCTAGCTGTTCTTCCGTTTCTATGAATAAACTCCTCCTTATGTATCGGTAATTCGTAATGAATAATAAATTTCATTTCTGGAATATCAATACCTCTTGCAGCCAAGTCTGTAGCTAATAATACTTGAGATGATCCGTTTCTAAATTTAATCAATGCCCGTTCTCTTTCTTTTTGTTCCATTCCGCCAGAAAAGCATGTATGACTAATTTTATGAAGCGCTAAGAATTCACTAACTGCACTGATACTATCTCTAAAATTACAGAAAATAATTCCAGGCTCATTTCCAATATGTTCCAATAAGCTTAAAAGGGTTTTCAATTTATTCTTATCTGGAGAAATGACTGTTTTAATAGCCAATTTTGATGGTGTATTTTGATTTAAATAATTGATTGTAGTTGGCTTGTCTAACTTAACAAATGAAGGGACACTAACTCCTTGTGTAGCAGATGTTAATATACGCTTACTTATAGCAGGTAATTGATCAATAATAGACTTCATTTGATCTTCAAAACCTTGTTCTAATGACTTATCAAATTCATCTAAAATTAGGGTTTTAATACTTTCCTTTGAAAAACGATCACTATTAAAATGGTCCAAAATTCTACCAGGTGTTCCTATTAAAACAGCAGGATTATGTTTGATTTCAATTTTATCTTTAGACATAGGTCTTCCTCCATACACGGCATTGACTTTAAAGCCAGAGCCCATCGTACGTATGACTTGTTCTATTTGAATAGCTAATTCTCGTGTAGGGACTAATATTAATGCTTGAACTTCATTGCAGTCTGAGTCTAAGGATTTTAATAAAGGCAAGGAGAACCCAAGTGTTTTTCCAGTACCTGTTGGAGATAATAAAATGGTGTTTGCAGTGGTTTCTATGACAGCAATTGCTTCTTGCTGCATAGGATTTAACGTATGAATATTTAATTTTGTTAATATATCCTGTTGATCTTTTATGTTATTAGCCATAATTACTTCTTTTTATGCTTTTTTGTAGAATCTGTCTTTGTGTTTGCTGAACTCGTTTGTACCAAATAATTTGCCAATATTTTTTCAACCAATTCTTCTTTGGTTAAATGATGAAATATTGTTTTTATTTTTGTTTTAAATTCTTCAGATACTTCTCTATTTGGTTTGGTTTTAAAAACTTTCCTTGCCCATAACAAACCATTGTTTTCTTCGATACTTTGAACATCTGCTTTTATAAATTCTTTGAATGTAATGCCCAACTCATTTTCAAATTCTGGCATTTCCTCAACCTCTTCCTTTTGTATAATACTCAATGAAAGTCCCTTCGCTCCTGCTCTAGCGGTTCTACCACTCCTGTGAACATAGGTGTCATAAGTGTCTGGCAAATGGTAATTAACAACGTATGAAATTTCTTTAACATCAATACCACGAGCTGCCAAATCTGTGGCAACTAAAATATCTATATGGCCTTCTCTAAACTGACCCATAATTCGATCACGAATGGTTTGTGCTAAACTTCCGTGAATGGCACCAGATGAGAATTTATTTATCGCTAATTTTTTTGCGAGTTTATTAACTGCAGCTTTGGTTTTACAAAATATAATACCACGTTCCCCTTCTTTAGAGTTTAAAAAGTGCATTAATACTTCCAGTTTCTCTATAGGTTCTACAACCATATACTGATGATCGATGCCTTGATGACCAACAGTTCCCATATCTGCTTCTATATGCACCACATGCTTTGACATATAATTTTGCACCAATTGTTTTATAGTACCGGGCATAGTAGCGGTAAACAATAAGGTTCTTCTAGATGTTGGAATGTCTTTTATAATAAGGTCTAAATCTTTCTTTAAGGCACTTACCATTTCATCAGCCTCATCCAACACTAAATACTTTAAGTCTTTTAGAGAGATCGCTTCACGTTCCATTAAGTCTACCAAACGTCCAGGAGTTGCCACTACCATGTGAGTGGTAGTTTTTAAGCGTTCTATTTGAGGTTTTATAGGAATACCACCGCATAACGATGCGATAGTTATTTTTGGACTAGAAGCAGCAAAAGAAACTAAATTATTATAGATCTGTTGTCCTAGTTCTCGTGTAGGTGCTAATATTAATGTCTGAACATTGGTATTATCTAAATCAATTAACTGTAATAATGGAAGTCCAAAAGCAGCTGTTTTTCCTGTTCCTGTTTTTGCTAAAACCACCAAATCTTCTTTTTGACTTAGCACTACAGGTATTGCTTTTTCTTGAATATCTGTAGGAACGGATATTTGTAAATCGGCTAAACCTAATTGTAATTGCTCATTTATTCCTAAATCTGAGAAGGATTTTGACATCATATTAATTTTCTGCAAAGATAGACACTCTTTTATAGGGAATACCACCAAAAATTGGTTTGTTATTCTTTTCTTATTATCGAAAATTTTATAATCCCAGCATCGACATTCGAACTATTTGAAATAAGTGATTTTATTGTATTTTTAAATTTATCCCCTGTGTAAAATTTGGATTAAAAAATTAATTATTTCTTTTTAAAATATTTAACAAAAAAAAGAGCCCATCAATTTGATGGGCTCTTGTATTTATGTTTGAAAGTATGTATTAAGCTACTTTTACATTTACTGCGTTTAAACCTTTGTTTCCTTCTTTAAGGTCAAAAGTTACGTCATCACCTTCACGAATCTCGTCAATTAAACCAGAAATGTGTACAAAATGATCTTTTTCAACACCTTCTTCTGTGATAAATCCAAATCCTTTAGTGTCGTTGAAAAATTTTACTGTTCCTTTACTCATCGTAATTAAATTATAATTTATTAATATTTATTATTCTGCAAATATAGTACTATAAAATAAAAATTCAATTAATTAGTTAATTTATTTTAATTAACTGATTGTCAGCATTTTTAATGAGTTTTTTGGTGAAAAATTAGGATTTTTGTTATTTTACTATGGTAACTTTTACTGCATTCATACCTTTCATTCCCTTTTCAAGTTCAAAAGAGACTCTGTTTCCTTCAGTTATTTCATCTACTAAGCCACTTACATGGCAGAAATATTTTTCTTGATTCTCTCCATCTACAATAAACCCGAATCCTTTAGAAGTATCAAAAAATGATACCGTTCCTGTTCTTACAGGATTTAATTCTACTCTATCACTATCAAGTGTTTTTGGAACACTAACCTCAATACTTTCAATATCAACTTTTAATTTTTCTGAAGGATCTGGCGGAGTATCAGTTAAATTACCAAAATGATCAACATAGGCAAATTCAATTCCTTTTTTTCCAGTCTCTTTAGCTTCAGCTTTTCGGGCTTCCATTTTTTTCCTCTTATCTTCCCGTTTTTTCAAACGTTTTTTCTCCTTTTCACTCTTGTTAAATGTTTGCTGCGATTTTGCCATTCTTATTTTTTAATTTATATGCCCCAATATTAATAATAATTAATCAGAAAAATAAATATAATCAAATTAATTATAAATAAAAATTTATAACATTATAATGATTGTACTACATTAAAACTTTTGTTTTCTATTTTTAAATCTAGAAAGAATTGCTAACTTCTTTTTTGTATTTATAAAATATACTCCTGTAAGTAATATTACTGCAGCAATCACGGATTGCATTGTTATTTGTTCATCCAATAAGTACCAACCCAATAATAGTGCTATAATAGGATTTACATAAGTTGAAGTTGCAACTTTTTCAGGAGATACCACTTTAAGTAAAAAATTAAAGGAAGTAAAGGCAACAATACTACCAAACACTATTAAAAGGATCATAGACCATAAAACAGACTCACTCCATTGAACTGGGCTAATCCATGTTTCACCTAACGAAAAACTTACTATAGCTAACATAATACCACCTGTTAGCATTTGATAACCAGTATTTACAAAATAATTAGATGGAAGATCTGCGGTACCAACAAATAAACTAGCATAAGCCCAACTAATCATACATAAAAATATCAATCCAATACTTAATGCACTGTTCTCATCCATGAGAATATGATTTTGACTAACTAATAAAAAAATACCCAACATTCCTAAGAAAACACCAATCATAGACATGGCTTGAATTTTTTTACCTTGAAGAACTCGCATTAAAACTAAAATAACAAGAGGTTGTGCAGAAATCTCAAGAGCAGCGAAACCACTATCAATATATTTTAAAGTCCAAACCACTAATCCATTTCCAAATGTGAGAAATAAAAACCCTGCAATTGCAGTATTAAAAAATTGCTTTCGGGTAATTCTTATTGGTATTTTTAAAATTTTGGCAATACCAAAAATTAAAAAACTAGAAACAATAAACCTTGTTGATGCCAACATAAATGCAGGTAATTCTGCAACAGCAATTTTATTTAACAGATAGGTAGATCCCCAAATTACATAAATGGCAAAAAAAGCGAGTGCTATAAGAATTTTGTTTTGAGGCTTATCCATTGTTTTTCCTTACGCAAATGTAAGAAAAATCAAGGCATAAATATATTTTACAAAATGGTTATGCGGATTAAATTAAACTATAACTATAAGATGTTGAATATAACTAAGGCATAAAGGTAAAAACGAACAAAACGTAATAAACCAAACAATAAGTAATTTTTGAATTTATAATGAATTAATCCTGCTGCAATACTTGTCATAGAAAAAGGTATTGGTAATAATGCCCCAACAACAATTAAAAATCCGCCCCATTTTCGAATCATTTTGACATGTTTTTCCATCTTCACTTCTAAATAATTATATATAGAAGGCATATTTGAAATAGTTTTACCAATAAAAAACGAAATAATCCCACCAACATATGATAAAACTGCAAGCATCGATAAGAAAAATACAGGCATTTCAGTTTTATCTGCCCAAGCTATAAATATTTCTGGAGGTATTAATCCTAAAAGTGATTCAGAGGCAAAGAACACCCCTAAAATAGTAAGTGGATTAAAGGTAGTAGTGATAGAAGTAAATAAATCATTAAAATCAAAAAAGAATTCATGAATTAACCATAATAATATTATAAAAATTAAAATTGGAAGTAAAGCCTTTCCTAGGCTAGATTTCACAAAAGAATAAAAACCAGTATATGAATAATACTGATGCAGTAATCTTAATTTAGATTTTTTTACACTTTGTTTAGGGCCTGAGTTCATAGAAATTTTAGCAAGTTTTAATCAAACGAGTACGAAGATAACATGTATTTCTAATTTTTATTTTACAACAAATGTATATTAACAGTTAATTATGATGATGATAAGAAAACATTTAGAAATACTTGCTGTAAACCATATAGTTAGTTTCTCCACCAAGGATCTATTTCTTCAGTATAATTTAATTCAATTTCTATAGACTCCCCTATTTTAGGAATCACTAAATCAATTTTTAATTCCTTAGCTTTTTTTGAAAGCCTTTCTACAGGGTCTATCCAAGAATGAGGTGCTAACTTAAATGCACCCCAATGTATAGGCATCATTTTTTTAGCTTTTACATCTAATCCAGCTTGTGCAGTTTCTTCAGGGTACATATGCACTAATGGCCATAAATCATTGTATTGCCCACATTCCATAAATGCAAAATCGAATGGGCCATACTTATCTCCTATTTCTTTAAAATGAGGTGCATAACCACTATCTCCACTAAAAAATAAATTTTCATTTTCTGATTGAATAATCCAAGAACACCACAATGTTTTTTCTCTATCTGCTAAGCCTCTTCCTGAAAAATGTTGAGCTGGAGTACATCGAATCGTTAATTCGTCATATTTAATTTCTTGCCACCAATCTAATTCAATAATTCTTTCTTTTTCAATACCCCATTTTAATAAATGAATTCCAACACCTAAAGGAGTGTAAAACATATTGACTTTATCTTTAAGTTTTTGAATCGATTCGAAATCTAAATGGTCATAATGATCATGGGTAATCAATACAGCATCTATATGAGGTAGTTTTTCAATTTCAATAGGCAATTCATTACTAAAACGATTGCCTCCTAATAATGGATTTGGTGCTGGAACATTACCAAACATAGGGTCTATTAATAAGTTTTTACCTTTGATTTGCAATAAGAATGTAGAATGACCAAACCAAATAAACCTAGTTTTCGAATTATAATCAGCAATAGTAATAGAGTCAATTTTTTGAACAGCTATATTTTTATTAGGTCTAGAATTGGAATCTGAATTAAACAAGGCTCCTATTGCTTTAAATGTATCTTTAAAACTCATTTCCATCTTAACACCATCATTATTTATAAATTTACCATCCTTATAATGCTTTGATTTAGAAAAAACCTCCTGTTGTTGTTTTGTAGCTTCTCCACCAAATTGAGGACTTAGATTAATAAAAAATACTCCGATAATTATTAATAAAGCAATTAGGCTTAAAACTATATATAACATCCTTATAATTATACTTTTTATAAATTTCAAAATTAAATCTCATTTTTGAACTTGTTAATTTTATCTATCAAATCTTCTTTTAATTCTTTATTTGAAATATCATTTTTAGAAAAATTATCATAAAAAGAGGGTAGTGAAAAATCAGCAATCAAATTTGCTCCCATGCGAGAGAATGTAGATTTAGCACCTTGAAGAACTCCTGTTCCTCCTCTACCTCCTGGAGAGGTAGCCATTAAAAGCATAGGCTTGTTATTCCATACTTTTGGATTGATTCTAGACAACCAATCATAAGCACTTTTAAACGCAGCAGCATAAGACCCATTATGTTCAGCTAAAGAAACTACAAAACCATCTGCAAGACTAAATTGTTCACTTAATCTTACTGCTTCGGTTGGTATACCATCAGTAGTTTCTATATCTATTCCATATAAAGGAATGTCAAAATCATTTAAATCTATTACTAGGGTTTCCGTATTTTCTAGTTGTTTGGCAACATAAACTGCTAAAGTTTTATTGATAGAATTCTTACTATTACTACCGCCTAATGCTATTATTTTTTTCATGTTTAATAACTATATATATGTTAAGTTTTAAAAGGTACTCTTTTTAATAAATAAACTTATTCATTTCAAATAATTACTTTAAATTAATTGAGAAGGAATTAAAGAAAATTTAAATAATAAAATTGTAAGTTATTATAATACTACTCTTCTTCTTTTGGAGGAAAACCATGTATATCTTCGTAAACACTATCAAAATTTTCACGTAAATAATTACGAAGTTTTAATCGATAATCATCTTTTAACCAAAAAATAAAATTATGTGTACTTCTACTAATACATTTTCCGTATCGTTCAATTCTATTATCTATATCTTCTCCTAACTTTTTTGCAAGACTTAATGCATCATAAACATCCTCACTGTTTTCGATACATATAAGTGCGTGTTGAGCAATTGATCTTTCTAGAATTACTTTTGAAGACTCTCCTTTAGCTGTAGCTACAGAGTAAGTAGATTTAATATCAAAATACACCTCTTTTGAATTTGAAAATAACTCTCGTATTTCAGTAGGCATTTCAAATCTAAAATTATTTTCTATGTCTTCATCATCTAAAATACGTTCAACAAAATAATCTGGCGATCTGAAAATAGTTTGCCAATCTAAATTTGCTCCCCAAGCTCCAAAACGATGACAATTATTACCCAAATCAATCACGTTAAACGAAGATTTATTATTTAAAATACGAGATCCCCTACCTATCATTTGATAATATAAGGTCAATGATTTTGTTGCTCTATTTAAAATAATAGTATCTATCGTTGGCTCATCAAATCCAGTCGTTAAGATACTTACTGAAGTTAATATAGCATCCGGAGTTTCTTTAAACCATTTTATAATTTCTGCTCGTTGTTTTTTAGTAGCTGTATTGTCAAGGTGTTTAACAGGAAGTCCAGCAGCACGAAACGTATAATATACTTGGATTGAAGTATTAATACCATTATTAAATATTAATGTCTTTTTTCCTTTGGAATGATTTAAATAAGCTTGCAATAAGTTATCCATCATTACATTACTAGTGTATAAATCCTCGGAAGATTTCACCGTGTAATCCCCATTAGACCCAACTTCTAGAGCAGTTAATCCCATGTTATATTGAAATATTTCAGCTTTAGCTAGAAAATCATTTTCAATTAAGTTTTCAATTGTTTCACCAGAAATTAATTCATCATAATTATCTTTCATGGGTAAGTTCTTATTAGAACTTAAAGGCGTTGCAGTAACTCCAAGAATAAAAGATTTGTCAAAAAATTTAAACAATTTTATAAAGGAATTATAATGTGCCTCATCAATAATTACCAACCCAATATCTGATATATCTAATTTACCATCATTTAAACGGTTGTTTAAAGTTTCGACCATAGCAACAAAACAGCTATAAGAACCTTGATCATCGAGATTTGCAGTACTGTTAACTACTTTGTTTTTAACTCCAAAACCAGTAAGCATATCTGATGTTTGACGGCATAACTCCAAACGGTGAGTCATCACTAATACCTTTTTATTATGATGCTTTAAATATTGCCTTACGATTTCAGAAAATATTACCGTCTTTCCTCCACCAGTTGGTAATTGGTATAATAAGTGGAAATCATCTGGAGCAGTTTCAAATTTTTCAAATATTTTGGATATCGCTCCTTTTTGATAGTCGTATAATTCTTTATCAGATTTTTTATCGTGTACTGCTTCCAATGATATGATTATTAATTTATTATTATTTATTCTTATTTCGCTTATTGAAATTTTTATCGCCCTTAGTTTTAGGCTTTTTATATTTCTTTTTTATGATTCTTTTGTAAGAACCTCCTAGGTTGTGTTTTTTGTTTTTATCACTTTTTTCATGAAAACCTTTTCCTTCACCAGTATCTTTTAAAGGATTGTATCCCTCTTTAAGTTTAGGTTCTTCATCATAAGTAAGTTTTTTTGAAATTTCAATTTCTGAAGGCATTTCAAGAATTGGAATCTCGACACCCATTAATTCTTCAATAGCTTCTTTAGTTGGCTGTTCTGCTTCTGTTGAAAACAATAAAGAGGTTCCTTCTTGTTCTGCCCTACCGGTACGACCAATACGATGCATATAGTTTTCGGGAAATGCTGGGGTATCAAAGTTTATAACGTGTGAAATTAAATCTAAATCCAATCCACGAGCCATAATATCGGTAGTAACTAATATCCTTGTGTTATCTTCATTAAAGTTTTCAATAGAGCGAATTCTATAATTTTGAGTTTTGTTTGAGTGGATTACCGCAACTTCAGTTGTAAAACAATCTTCTAATTCCTCAAAAAGCAAATCGGCACTTCTCTTATTAGAAACAAACACCAAAGTTTTACTGTAAACTTCGCTATCTTTAAGTAAGTGTTTCAATAAATTGGCCTTTGTATAAAAGTTAGGTACGGAATAACAATATTGTGAAATATTATCCAACGGTGTACCACTAACGGCTACTGAAATTGTTGTAGGTCCTTGAAAAAAATCTTGGATCAACTCATTAACATCATCTGTCATAGTAGCAGAAAACATTACATTTTGTCGTTTACTAGGTAATAGCTCAAAAATATTAATAAGTTGAAACCTAAAACCTAAGTCCAACATAACATCTACTTCATCAATCACCAATTTTTTAATCGATTTTAACTGTAAAGCTCTACTTAAAACCAAATCATATAACCTACCAGGAGTTGCAACAATAACATCTGCTCCAAGAGCAACTGCTTCTTTTTGACGATTGATATTTACACCACCATAGACACCAGTAACACGAAGGGTCATATATTTAGAAAATTTTTCAATCTCCTCAACCACTTGTATTACTAACTCTCTGGTCGGCACAATTACCAACACTCTTGGTTGTAATTGATTTGAAAAAGTAAGACCTTGCAGTATAGGTAACATATACGCAAAGGTTTTACCTGTACCCGTTTGGGCTATACCTACCATGTCTTTTCCTGATTGAATAACAGGGAAAGATTGTGATTGAATTGGCGTAGGATTTTCATACCCTAAATCCTCAATTGCGTATTGTAATTGCTTTGATATTTTAAAACTTGAAAAAGAATCCATCCTAAAAAATTTTTGCAAAAGTACTACTTTAATAAGCATATCAAACTACATCTTAGGTTAGATGTTTTAATTGTAACTTTGCAACTCTAAAAAAATAAAAGATTTGCATTCAAAAAACCTTAATAACGACGACTACCAATTTGATGAATTAATAAAAAGTCATCCAAAATTAGAACCCTTTGTTTTTGTAAACGATCATCAAACTCAAACAATAGATTTTTCATCTAGTGATGCAGTGTTGCACTTAAATAAAGCATTGTTAAAACATCATTATCATGTTTCAGATTGGGATATTCCTACTCATTATTTGTGCCCTCCTATTCCTGGAAGAGCCGATTATATTCATTATTTAGCTGATTTATTAGCAGAAAATGAATCTCCAAAAAACATCAAAGGTCTTGATATTGGTATGGGAGCCAATTGTATATATCCTATTTTAGGAACGCAAATTTATCATTGGGATATGGTTGGTGCAGACATTGATCCTAATGCTATTGCTTCTGCGAAAAAAAATATTAAAAGTTCAGAAAAATTAAAAAAACAAATAGAGATTAGACAGCAATATGATAATGCAAATATTTTTGAAGGGATTATTTCTGATAAGGAATATTTCGATTTCACTATGTGTAATCCACCTTTTCATTCTTCAAAAGAAGAAGCGAGTAAGGGAACTTTGAAAAAATTAAGAAATCTTGATAAAGATGACCAACCTTATCAAACAAAAAAAGATATCATCCTTAATTTCGGTGGGCAAGCCAATGAACTTTGGTGCAATGGTGGAGAAGCATTATTTATAAAAAGAATGATCAAGCAGAGTATTGATTATAAAACTCAAGTTGGTTGGTTTACAACTTTAGTTTCAAAAAAAGAAAATTTATCTAAGATCTATAAACAATTAGATAAACTTAAAGTGACTAGAAAAACAATAAATATGACACAAGGTAGCAAGAAGAGTCGATTTGTTGCTTGGAAGTTTTAATTAAAATAATAACTTTAGGTCGTTTGAAATAAAGCAATGAAACGTATTTACAGCAACCATTGGGCAGATTATGAATTAATTGATGCAGGTGATAACAAAAAACTGGAGCGTTGGGGAACTATTATAACTATTCGTCCTGACAGAAATGCATACTTTAAACCTGTACTTCCTTTAACGGAATGGAATCAAAAAGCACATTATGAGTTTGTTGAAGTAACTACTAATACAGGAGTTTGGAGTTCGTTAAAAAAAGAATTTCCTATTTCTAATAATAATGAAGCTGCAAATTGGCAAATTTCTTTTAATGATTGTGTATTTAACTTGCGCCTAACAAAGTTCAAACACCTTGGTATTTTCCCTGAACAACAGACCAATTGGGAATTTATAAACAATCACCTTTCTAATAACTCTAAGTTTTTAAACCTCTTTGCGTATACTGGTGGTGCATCTTTAATAGCAAATTCTAAAAGCAGTGACGTTTATCATTGTGACTCTGTAAAGCAAATTATTACTTGGGCGAAAAATAATATGGAAAGCTCCAATCAAGAAGGAATTCATTGGGTTTTAGATGATGCTTTAAAGTTTGCAACCAAAGAAGTTAGAAGAGGTAAAAAATATGATGGTATTATAATGGATCCTCCAGCATTTGGAATAGGTGCTAAAAAAGAACGATGGAACATTGAAACAAAATTTCCTGAACTGGTTGAAATAGCAAGTGAATTATTAAGCGAAAAGGGATTTTTGATTATTAATACGTATTCTCCAAAATTAAAAGAAGAGGTTATTAAAAATACAGTTCAACTATTTTTCCCATCAAAAAATATTGATATTAAAAAACTTTCATTAAAAACAACTACCGGTAAGATATTAGAATATGGTGAGTTGACTAGAGTTTATTAATTAAACTATTATCTTCGCAATACATGAAAGCTGCATCTTTAAAAGAAGTAAAAACAGAATTAAATCATAAATCTCATAGCGAGCTATTAGATATTTGCCTTCGGTTGTCTCGCTTCAAAAAAGAAAATAAAGAGCTATTAACTTATTTGTTATTTGAAGTTTCAGATGAAGAAAAATATATTGAAAGTATCCAAATAGCTATGGATGCTGAGTTTGATTCCATAAATACAGAAAGCTATTATTATATGAGAAAGAGTATTCGGAAAATACTTAGACTTATAAAAAAATACATTCGTTATTCACAAAGTAAAGAAACTGAAGTTGAGCTCCTACTCTATTTTTCAAGAAGGCTTCAGCAATTTTCTCCTTCTATATTTAATAGCAAAGCTTTGGCAAATTTGTATCAAAGGAATATGGAATTTGTAGAAAAAAAGATTTCATTGCTGCATGAAGATTTACAGTACGATTATCAACAGGAAATAGAGAGATTAAACAATAATTAAACAATCATGATAACTATTTACCACAATCCTCGGTGTAGTAAATCAAGAGCATGTAATTTAATGCTTGAAGATTTTGGAGAAAAAGTACAGGTAATAAATTACACCAAAGATCTTTTTACAGAGAAGACATTAGCAGAAATAATTCGATTGTTAAAAATTAAACCATTAGAATTAGTTCGTAAGAATGAGCAGGAATGGAAAGATAATTATAAAGGCAAAGAATTAACTAATAATGAAATTATTAAAGCAATGGTAAAGTACCCGAAGTTGATTGAGCGACCAATTGTTGTAAATGGAAATAAAGCAGCTATCGGAAGACCAATGGAAGCTGTTCAAGCTATTTTATAATTAAAATCTATAAAAAAAAGGGTTGTGAAATAATCACAACCCTTTTTTTATAGGTACTATTTGACGTTAAGCTTTTTCTTTTTTCTTAGCTTCTCGGCTTAATTTAAATCTTTCTAATAAAGCACCACCAATCCAATAAGGAAGTATCGATATTAAAAATATCATTAACCAAAAACCAATAGTTACAACGGTTAAAAATGCTAAGAAACCTAAATATTGATCAAAATCAAACATAATAAATTGTGTTTTAAATAATGGTTCAAATATACTATGCTTTTTTCAAAATAAATAATAAAATTTATAAATTATTAATAGGAAATAAACAATTTTAGTTGAGTAAAATTAGTCATTTACGTACCTTTGTTACTCTTCAAAAACAATATTATGAACTACAGAATTGAAAAAGACACATTGGGAGATGTAAAAGTCCCTGCCGATAAACTTTGGGGTGCTCAAACAGAGCGGTCACTTAATAATTTTAAAATTGGAGCTGCAGCTTCTATGCCTTTAGAAATTATTTATGGCTTTGCATATTTAAAAAAATCTGCTGCCTATAGCAACTGTGAATTAGGCGCTCTTTCAAAGGAAAAAAGAGATCTAATTGCTGCGGTTTGTGACGAAATATTAACAGGAATGCACGATGATCAATTTCCATTAGTAATTTGGCAAACTGGTAGTGGTACACAAAGCAATATGAATTTAAATGAAGTTATTGCAAACCGTGCCCATCAATTAGCTGGTAAGGTTGTTGGAGAAGGTGAAAAAACGTTACTTCCTAATGACGATGTAAATAAGTCTCAATCGTCCAATGATACTTTTCCAACCGGAATGCACATTGCTGCTTATAAAAAATTAATTGAAGTTACCATACCAGGAGTAAAACAATTACATAATACCTTATCAAAAAAAGCAAAAGATTTTAAAGATGTAGTAAAAATTGGACGTACTCACTTAATGGATGCTACTCCTCTTACTTTAGGACAAGAATTTAGCGGTTATGTTTCACAACTTGAACATGGAATTAAGGCCTTAGAAAACACCTTATCTCATCTCTCTGAATTGGCTTTAGGTGGAACAGCAGTTGGAACTGGTATAAACACTCCTAAAGGATATTCAGAAAATGTTGCTGAATATATTGCAGAATTTACAAACCTACCTTTTATAACTGCTAAAAATAAATTTGAAGCATTAGCGGCTCACGATGCAATAGTAGAATCTCATGGTGCTTTAAAACAATTAGCTGTTTCTTTAAATAAAATAGCAAATGATATTCGTTTATTAGCTAGTGGACCTAGAAGTGGTATTGGTGAAATAACGATTCCAGCTAATGAGCCTGGTTCTTCAATTATGCCCGGAAAAGTTAATCCTACTCAAGCCGAAGCTATTACAATGGTTTGTGCTCAAGTAATTGGGAATGATATGGCAATTACAGTTGGAGGTATGCAAGGGCATTATGAATTAAATGTATTTAAACCAGTTATGGCTGCTAACTTTTTACAATCTGCACAATTAATTGGTGATGCTTGTGTTTCATTTGAAGAAAATTGTGTAGCTGGTATTGAACCTAACCTTGAGGTAATCAAAAAACAATTAAATAATTCTTTAATGTTAGTAACATCATTGAATACTAAGATTGGATATTACAAAGCTGCAGAAATTGCAAATACGGCACATAAAAATGGTACTACTTTAAAAACAGAAGCAGTTAGATTGGGTTATGTTACTGAAGAAGAATTTGATTTATGGGTAAGACCAGAAGATATGGTAGGAAATTAGTATTTCTATTAAATAATCTAATACATTTTAAAATGACTGTCTTATGAGGCAGTCATTTTTTTTATACAAAAAATCGTTTAAATGCACTTTTAATGGTTAAAGTGTAATTATTTTGTATATTGTACTTCCTAAATGATTAAACCTACTTATTATGAAAAGACAACTATTGCCCCTACTTTTATGTATTTTTGTTGTGCTATTTGCATTTAATAATGCTTCTTACGCTATCAATAATCTTCAACAAAATGAAATTAATAGTTCTGATTATCAACACTTTGATTACTTACATCAAGTTAATCCTAACTTTAATTTTAATGAATTTAACAGCGCTATTTTTTTTACTAATAATATCAATATAAATGATGTTTTTAGTTATTATTCTGAAAGCTCAAATTTTGGAGGTATTTCCACACTTAAGGAAATTTCCTACAAATATATTGATAAAAAAGAGTTTGGTTCTCAAAATATTTTAACTCCAATTCAATATCAAGGAAATTTATTTAATCAAGGATTATTTTATGGATTTGCTTTAACTATTATATTATTAAATTTAGTTTGCTTTTTTGTATTTGATGAAATTATTTTTGTGAAATTTTCAGCTACAGTTGCTGCCTTAACTTTTACACTATTTTTTGCAGAAGGTTTATTTCCATTAATTGGGATTGATGTTTTACTGCAAAACTATATGATGCAATCTACATTATTATTAATAACAATCGGATTTCATAGTTTATTTACAGACAAATACCTTTCTATAAAAGAATATTACCCAAAATTAAGTCAAATTTCTTTGGCAGCTTTTGGAGTTGCATTTTTATTCTTAATTACCTCGTGGATAAATGGAAATTCAGAATTAACTAGTATTGTAAATATTATTTTATTTGGTGTATTGGGTATTTACTTTATCGCTGGAGTGTTGTTATTTAGTAAAAATAATTATGCTAAATTTTATGTTATAGGAACATTTATTCCTTTGTTGTTTTCTATAGATTATTTTTTATTAAAACCATTGGGTATAGAGTTTCTATTTACGGAAGTAATCCATCTAAAAGTTGCTACCTTATTTGAGGTATTACTTCTATCTTATGCTATTATGTACCGAATGCAAGCTGTTAAAGAAGAGGGAGAATTAAGACAAACTGAAATGCGAATATACCTTAAAAGACAAGATGTAATGACAAGAAATCAAGTAGAACAGCTAGTAGAAGATGTATATTTAGAAAATTTAATTATGCAATACGATTTAGATGGTATTGAAATAAAACTATTGCAATACATTTCTGAAGGAAAAGAAAATACAAAAATTGCTCGAAAACTTAAACTAACAGAAGTTGAAGTTGTTGACTATACCAAAGATTTATACAAAAAACTTGAAATTAGTGAACATATCCAAGAGGATTATAGACTTCTAGATAATCAGCCTGATTATATTTACAATTAGTAATTTTTAATAATTTTATAAAAAAGGATAAGTTTTAAAAGCTTATCCTTTTTTTATAAAATGCTTTTTGTAATTAATATATGCTACTGCACTCAAAATAAAAACAAAGGCTGTAAAGTACCAAACAAAAGTTGGGGTCACAGGTACATCACCACTTGCATAAGAATGCAATCCAGTTAGGTAGAAATTTACACCAAAATAAGTCATCATAATAGATGCATAAGCTACTACAGCAGCGAAGTTAAAAGTCCATTTACTTCTTAAACCTGGAACCAAACGCATATGAATAACAAATGCATAAATCATAATACTAATCAAAGCCCAAGTTTCTTTAGGGTCCCAGCCCCAATAACGTCCCCAACTTTCATTAGCCCATTGCCCACCTAAAAAGTTTCCTATTGCAAGCATAACTAAACCAACAGTTAAAGCCATTTCAGTAATAATTGAAAGTTCTTTAATATTTAAGTCCATTTTTTTGACATTCTTTTTATTGGTAAGCACCATTAAAAGTAACGAAGTCAATCCTAGAATCATACCTAATGTAAATGGCCCATAACTAGCTACTATAACAGCAACGTGTATCATTAACCAATAACTATCTAAAACAGGTTGTAAATTAGAAATTGCAGGATCTACCCAGTTTTCATGAGCTACCCATAAAATAATAGCTGCAACAAATGCAGTTGATGCGATAGTTAAATAACTTTTTTTACCCAAAGTCAAACCAAAAAACACGGTAGCCCAGCCTACATAAATTATAGATTCATAAGCATTACTCCAAGGAGCATGACCACTTATATACCATCTTGCTATTAACCCTAGAGTAAGTAAAACAAATAAGATCCAAATGGAGTATTTAAATAACTTAACAATCGCATTAATACTCTTGTTTTCTTTAAAAATCTGAATGATAATAAATACAAACATCAGCATACCAAATACTGCGAAGTATTTGTACAAGCGATTAAATATATCCACTTTGTTATATAATACTTCAGCATTTACTTTATTTTCTGAAGGCATTACACTTGCTCCAAATTCGTTTTGAAACTTTGTTATTCCTTTTAATAAATCATCTGCTGTATTGTAATTTCCATCTTTTCTTGCTTCTCTTAAAGTTTCAAAATAATAAGGCAGAATATTTTTAGCAATAGCAGAATCTTTCTTAGTATAATTTACTTCTGCCAATTCTGGATAAGAAACCCAACGATTATTTTCATCATTTGGGATTGGAAATATTTTAAATATACTACCGCTTAATGCTTCGTTTAATAAGTAAAAGTTTTCATAAGCTTTCATGAAATCTTTTTGAAACTGATTTTTATTGGTAGTTTTTGATGCTTCTTCAATATAGGGTCCTAATTTATTATTTCCATTTTCATCAATTAAATCCATTAATGAGAAAAGGCTAGCACTTTTATCAATACCTATAATTTCACGAATACTATCATTTCCTCGTTTTAATGACATAATAGGCACATCCAACCATAATCTTGGAAACTCAACCATAGATACAAAAACTTGATTCGCATCAAGACCTCCATAAGTGTTTTTTCTACTTATCTTTCTAAGCAATTCACTAGCAAAAGTATTTACCGGTTTCATTCGACCATCATCTTGAATCACCAAATGTGCAAACTTAGCTGCATGTTCTTTACTTACAACATTGGCCAAAATAATTGAATCTAACTTTTCTTTTGGAACTTTAGTTCTATGTGAATTTTCATCTTGTGCAAATCCTGTAAAAGAAATTAAAAATAGTAGTATGGCACTTAAAACTGTTTTTTTCTTTTTCACTTTTAAAAGCATTCTTTTCAAATCTGCAAAACGGGTATTCTTATCAAACAAAATAGCCATTAAACCAAAGTATAATAAAGTGTACCCAATATAAGTGATCCAAGTACCCCAATAATCATGGTTAACTGAAAGTATGCTTCCTTTTTCATCTCCATCAAAAGAAGATTGAAATAAACGATAACCTTGCTCATCTAATATATTATTCATAAATATTTCATAATCGTAAAATTCAGTATCACTTTTATTTACGGTAACCTTACTTTTAAAAGCAGAATAATTTTTCTGAGTACCAGGATATTTATCAGCTATAAAATCATTTAAAGTAATACTAAATGGGAGTTCGTACTCTTTTGAACCATAGGCTAAATAAACCTTAAGTCCGGCTAACTCTGTAGATATTGGGCTTCGAGCTACTCCTTGTCCTCCTAATACAGATACTGTTTTAGATTCTCCATTTGAGCTTATTTCAAAAGTAACAGCACTCATATTTGTGGGTTCATCTTTTGGTGCTTTAACAATACCAAATTCACCTGGCATTACCATTTCTGGTATTACAAAGGACATATTTGCAACTTGATAAAGAGATCGTAATATTAATGGTTGAATTGAATCTTTTAGTAATTCACCTTGTTCTTTATCTGCCATACGCATCCATTTACCTTCAAAGGGAGAAGAAATAGAATACGCTCCATCTTTATACATTAAATTGATAGCTCCTTGTGTAGGTTTATTTAAGGAAATCAAAACATTATGAACATTTAAAACATCACCCTCTCCTATCCAATGATCATGACGTTCTCCATCACTAGCTTCCACCATCTTTAAGTAATTTTTTCCACCTTCAGTAGGAACAACACCTTCTTTGGCATTAATTATGTAATCTTTATATTTAATGGTCACTTTTTGACCGTTATAATCAGAATTTATTTCAAAATAATTATTTAATTTTTCAGATAACCTCACAAGAACTGGTGATATAGTCCGTCTTTGAGGGACACCATTAACTTCATAATCTCCATCAATAAAAGTAGTTATATAAGTATCAGAAGAAAGTATGGTATTTTCAGTAGCGCCTTCACGTATGTGCATCATCCCTTCAAAACTTATATATCGGGTAATAAAAGCTCCAAGAATAATTAAAATAAAAGCTAAGTGAAGGGTTAATGTTGCCCATTTCTCTTTTCGAAATAAGCGATACTTAGCTATATTACCTATAAAATTAATCATAAATAATCCCATTATAGCTTCAAACCACCAAGCATTATATACTAATTCTCTAGTATACGGAGTTGGTGAAGTATCTGCAGATGCATCTAAAAATGTTCCAGTTGCCATAGCGGCAGCAAAAACAATAAATAAAACAGCAGTTAAACGTGTAGAAAAAAGAATAGAAAATATTTTCTTTAGCATGGCAATCTTAATTTTCAGCAAATTTAAGAAATTACATTCAGTAATTATATCATAAAATGTTAATGATTTTAACTACAATTTTGGTTAGTTTTCAAATATTTACATATTCATAAAAATGCTGATATTTAGAGCTCTATTTTGGCAAGTTTTGCATTATCTTCTTTAAATAAAGCATCTATATTTTTAAACCATTGGTTAAGCCAAATCCCAAAATGGGATTCATTTATTAAATAATCATTTAATTTACCGGCTTTAGCTTGAGCAGCCAAAGTATTTCCTGTATATTTTTTCACAAAAAATAAGTTGGTTTCCCAAAAATCGATCAATAATTTTAGATGATAAAACCAATTCTTAATTATAGTGTTAAAAATAAGTCCTAGTAAATCATCTCCCCTAACTTGAGCATAAAAAGCATGAAATACGGGTAGCCATATCTTTACGAGTAGAAATATCACTTTTGTTCATAGAATATCTATTAAAAAGACTTTATAAAAAAGTCGCGATAAATGTAATGTTTCATTTATTTAGCAAGCTTTTAACTTTTAAAAATTATTATCTTCGTAGTATGAAATCGATTGTTTTATTAGGAGCTGGTAATGTTGCTACACATTTGTGTAAGGCAATCTATAACTCATTAGGTTTTAAAGTCATTCAGGTCTATAATCGCAATGAAAACTCATTAGCTTTTTTTCCTTCAGCTTTAGATAAAACTTATTCTTTAGCTAAAATTAAAGAAGCAGACATTTACATTATTGCTGTTCCGGATGATGCTATAGTTTCATTTTCAGAAAGTTTACTTATTAAAAACAAATTGGTAGTTCATACTTCAGGAAGTGTTGCTATGGAAGCCCTTTCAGATAAAAACAGAAAAGGAGTTTTTTATCCATTGCAAAGTTTTTCCAAAAATAGTGAAGTAGATTTTTCTGAAATTCCAATGTGTATAGAAGCGCAAAATGAATCTGATTTGGGATTATTAAACCAATTAGGAAATTCTATTTCAAATAATGTGTTAGCGGTTTCTTCAGAAAAAAGAGAAAAAATTCATCTAAGTGCTGTTATCGTTAATAATTTTGTGAATTACCTGTATCAGGTTGGAAATGATTTAATGCAAGAACAATCGTTATCCTTCGACTTATTAAAGCCTTTAATTTTAGAAACTGCAAATAAAATTAATACCCTCGCTCCTGCTGAAGCTCAAACGGGTCCTGCAAAGAGGAATGATAAAAAGACCATCGAAAAACAGTTACATTTGTTAAAAGATAGTCCGTATAAAGATATTTATCAAGACATTACAAATTCAATTTTAAAAAAATATAATAATCATTAACCTATGAGTTACAAAGAATATCTTAATAAAATTACCACCTTAATTTTTGATGTAGATGGTGTATTAACCGATGGAACTATTATCGTTGCAACCAATGGTGATATGTATCGAAAAATGCATACCAAAGATGGATTTGCCTTAAAAACGGCCGTAGATAAAGGGTTTAATGTTTGTATTATTTCTGGAGGAAATAATGAAGGTGTGCGTTTGAGGCTAAAAGGTTTAGGTATAAAAGATGTTTTCTTAGGCGCCCACCATAAAACCGAAACGATGAATACTTATCTGGAAGAAAACAACATTCGCAAAGAACAAGTTCTTTATATGGGTGATGATATTCCAGACTTACATGTAATGCAGGAAGTTGGTTTACCTTGTTGTCCACAAGATGCTGTTCAAGAAATTAAAAAAGTATCTAAATATATTTCACATAAAAAAGGTGGAAAAGGTTGTGCTAGAGATGTTATTGAACAAGTACTAAAAGTTCAAAACAAATGGTTAGACAGCGATCGTGTAAGTGCTAAATACGATTAATCTTTAAAAGTTATACCCCTTGAATTATTTAAGATTAATACGTTATCAAAATTTATTGATTCTAATTTTGATGCAAATCTTAATTAGGTATGGTTTGTTTACACCTTTAGGAGCGGATCTGACTCTTAGTGGTTTTCTTTTTGCACTATTAATGATTGCTACTGTTAGTATTGCAGCTGCAGGAAATATTATTAATGATATTTATGATGTAGAAATTGACTACATCAATAAGCCAGAAAAAGTTATTATTGGTAAGAAGATTACTGAAAAAAATGCAAATTACCTCTTTATTATTTTAAATGTCATTGGTGTTGGTTTGGGTTTTTATATTTCTAATCAAATTGGGAAACCCGAATTTTCAGGATATTTTGTAGTAATATCTGCCCTATTATATTTATATGCTACTTTTATAAAATCGATTCCCATTTTTGGAAATGTAATTGTATCTGCTTTGGTTGCTTTTAGTCTACTAATTGTTGGATTATTTGATTTACTACCAGCAATTAATTTTTTAAATCAAGATTATCAATCCTTCATTTTTGGCATCTTATTAAATTATTCGTTTTTTGCTTTTTACATTAATTTAATGAGAGAAATTGTAAAGGACATCGAAGATATTAATGGTGATAAAAATGGCGAATTAAGCACACTTCCAATCATTTTAGGAAGAAAAAGAACTTCCTATATTGTTTTTGGAATGACTGTTTTAGCTATGTTTGGGACCGTTTATTATATTTATATTCATTTATATAATTATACTTACGCAGTTGTTTATTTTTTACTATTTACTTTAGCTCCGCTACTCTATTTTAGTATTAAAATTTGGGATGCAAAAAATAAAAGTGATTATACCTTCCTTTCAAAATTGCTGAAAATTATCATGCTTTTGGGTATGTGTTCTATATTGTTATATACTTTTGTAATTATCTAAATTATAAATTAATCCTGATTAAAAAATTGATATGCTTTCTGAAAAACTAAAAAAATATAACATAATTCTTGCATCTGGATCACCAAGAAGACAACGCTTTTTTAAAGAAATGGATATTGATTTTACCATTCAATTAAAAGAAGTTGAAGAAATTTATCCAGATACCTTGCGAGGAGTTGAAATAACCGATTATTTATCCAAGTTAAAAGCAGCAGCATTTCATAATTTATCTGAAAAAGATTTGCTCATCACCAGTGATACTATAGTTTGGCAAAGTGGAAAAGCAGTCGAAAAGCCTAAAGATGCAGAGGATGCTTTTAGGATGATACAATCATTTAGTGGTCGTATGCATAACGTATTTACTTCGGTTACATTTACAAGAAAAGATAGTCAAAAAACGATACACGACACTACGAAAGTTTGGTTTAATGACTTAACAGATGATGAAATCAATTATTATATTAACACCTATCAACCCTTTGATAAAGCTGGAGGCTACGGAATTCAAGAATGGTTGGGTTATATAGGAATTAACAAAATTGAAGGATCTTTTTTTAATGTAATGGGTTTACCCACTCATTTAGTTTATAAAACTTTATTGGAAATTGCTGAAAAATAATAATCCCGCTTGTTAAAATATTACAAAATAATTTTTGCTTTTTTACCTTTTAGGTATATTTGAGAATTAGCTATAAAACTATCCATGAAAAAAATAACATCAGTAACCTTTACTTTATTAGTAAGTATCTCCTTTTTATTAGCTCAACAACCAGATAAACCAACAACATCTGAAATATTTCATAACCTTCAAAAATTAAACTTTTTAGGATCTGCTATGTATATCGCAGCACATCCAGATGATGAAAACACTCGAATAATTTCCTTTTTATCAAATGATATTCACGCAAGAACGGCATATTTATCTATGACTAGAGGTGATGGTGGTCAGAATTTAGTGGGGCCAGAAATTAGAGAATTATTAGGAGTTATAAGAACTCAAGAACTTATTGCAGCCAGAAAAACTGATGGAGGACAACAATTTTTCACTAGAGCCAATGATTTTGGATATTCTAAACATCCAGATGAAACTCTTGAAATTTGGAATAAAGAAGAAGTATTAAGCGATGTAGTTTTAAGTATTAGACGTTTTCAACCAGACATTATTATCAATCGTTTTAACCATAGAAACCCAGGAAGCACTCATGGACATCACACTTCTTCTGCTATGTTAAGCTTTGAAGCTTTTGATTTGGTTGGAGATGTAAATAAATATCCAGAATCTGCCGAAAAGTATGGTACTTGGCAACCAAAACGATTACTTTTTAATACCTCTTGGTGGTTTTATGGATCTAAAGAAAAATTTGAAAAGGCAGATAAGAGTAAATTAGTTGAAGTAGAAACAGGAAATTACTATTCAGACTTAGGACTATCTAATGGTGAAATAGCTGCATTGAGCAGAAGTATGCATAAATCACAAGGATTTGGAAATACGGGATCCAGGGGAAGTCAAACCGAATATTTAGAGTTTCTTAAAGGAGATTTTCCAGATAATAAAGCGAATTTATTTGATGGTATTGATACAACTTGGTCTCGGATTGAAGGTGGAAAAGAAATTGGAGATATACTTTATAGCATAGAAGAAAACTTTAATTTTAAGGATCCTTCTCTAATGGTTCCAGAATTACTGAAAGCTTATGAACTACTTCTAAATCTTAAGCAAGGACATTGGAAAACAGTAAAATTGGAAGAAATAAAACAGCTTATTGGAGATTGTGCTGGACTTTATTTGGAAGCTGTTTCAGATCAACAAAATTCAGTAAAAAAGGGAGAAATAAAAGTTACGATTGAAGCAATTAATAGATCCAATTTAAAAATTGAACTGGGATCGGTAAATTCAATGTTTATTTCTTTTCCAAATTCATTAAAACCTTATCAACTCGAAAAAAATCAAAAAATAGTTATCGAAAGTGTAGAAGGTACTTTTAATTATCAAAATTATAGTACTCCTTACTGGTTAAATGAAAAAGGGACCATAGGTATGTATCGTGTAGATGATAAGAATAATATAGGCCTTCCTGAAAAGGCGATGGATTTTCCAATTACTTTTCAGTTAACTATTAATGGCAAAAATTTAAGTTATAATAGAAACTTAGTGTATAAATATAATGACCCCGTAAAAGGAGAAGTATATCAACCATTTGATGTTTTACCTCAAGCAACTGCAAGTATACAAGAGAAAGTAATCATCTTTTCAGATAACAATCCAAAACAAATTCCGGTAACAGTAAAAGCAGGAAGAGATAATTTAGATGGAACCGTTTCACTTCAATCACCAAAAGGATGGGTAATTTCTCCGGAATCACAATCCTTTTCAGTTTCCAAAAAAGGAGATGATGCAACACTGTTATTTACAGTTACACCACCTAAGAATCAAAGTGAAGGCAAGCTAAAGCCCATTGTGAAAATTGGAAATCAATCGTTTCAAAAAGAATTATTCACCATAGATTATGATTACATTCCATTGCAACAAGTATTAATGGATGCTGAAGCAAAAGTGGTTCATATAAGTATAGAGAAAAAAGGGGAGAATATTGGATATATAAAAGGAGCTGGAGATGCAATTCCAGAAAGTTTAGCGCAAATTGGATATCAAGTAACTTCTATAAATCCTGCTGAAATAACTTCTAAAAATTTAAGTCAGTTTGATGCGATTGTAGTTGGAATAAGAGCTTATAATACCGTACCTGAATTAGCTTTTAAACAACCTGAATTTAATAGTTATGTTGAAAACGGCGGTACATTATTACTTCAATACAATACTAGCCATAGATTAGTTACTAATGAAATTGCTCCATATCAATTAGAACTTTCAAGAGATCGTGTTACAGACGAATTTTCGGAAGTTACTTTATTGACTCCTGACCATCAAGTATTAAACTATCCAAATAAAATAACAAAGACAGATTTTGAAAATTGGGTACAAGAAAGAGGTCTTTATTTTCCAAATAAATGGGGCAAAGAATTTACACCAATTTTAGGAATGAACGATAAAGGCAGTAAAAAAACAAAAGGATCTTTATTGGTTGCATCCTATGGAAAAGGATATTATATTTATACGGGTATAAGTTTCTTTAGAGAATTACCGGCTGGAGTCTCTGGAGCTTATAGATTATTTGCTAATTTATTATCCATTGGTAAATAATTAAAATTCATCTTTTTAAAACGAACCTCATGAAAGAAGAAAATTTAAAATTTACTTGGAAAAAAAGGTATACTTGGGTTCTCATTATGAACGCAATTTACATCGTTCTTTTTTATTACTTAATGACGAACTTCTCATAATATGCAATTAATTGACTGGATTGTTCTTATCGGAACATTAGCATTTATAGTTCTTTACGGAACTTATAAAACTCGACATAATAAAAATGTTACGGATTATTTAAAAGGCGGCAATTCATCAAACTGGTGGACTATTGGTTTAAGTGTAATGGCAACGCAAGCAAGTGCTATCACATTTTTATCTACTCCTGGTCAAGCATATCATGATGGAATGGGCTTTGTTCAGTTTTATTTCGGACTTCCTATTGCGATGGTGATTATCAGTATGGTATTTATCCCATTGTATCACAAGTTAAAGGTTTTTACTGCTTATGAATATTTAGAGAGTAGATTCGATTTAAAAACAAGGAGTTTAACTGCTATCTTATTTTTAATACAAAGAGGACTCGCAGCTGGTATTACCATATTTGCACCCTCAATTATACTATCTGCAGTTTTGGGATGGGATCTGGTTACGCTAAATATTATAATCGGTACTCTTGTTGTTATATATACGGTAAGTGGTGGCACAAAAGCTGTAAGCATTACTCAAAAACAGCAGATGGGTGTAATTTTTGCTGGAATGTTTATTACTTTTTTAATCATATTAAATTATTTACCCCTAGACATATCTTTTACAAAAGCGCTGGAATTGGCTGGTGCAAACGGCAAGCTTGATATATTAGATTTTTCTTTCGATTTTGATAATCGATATACTTTTTGGAGTGGTATCATTGGTGGAACTTTTTTAGCACTCTCCTATTTTGGAACAGATCAAAGTCAAGTACAGCGATACTTAAGTGGTAAATCGGTAAGAGAAAGCCAAATGGGTTTAATTATGAATGGCCTGTTAAAAATACCTATGCAGTTCTTTATTTTGTTAGTTGGTGTAATGGTATTTGTTTTTTATCAATTTAATGAATCACCTTTAAACTTTAATCCTGCCGCAATTGAAGATGTTAGAAATTCGGAATATGCTTCAGAGTTTAATCAATTAGAAATTAATAAAAAAGATTTAGACTTATCTTTAAAAGACAAGCAATTATTATATGCCAATACAGAAAATGAAGTAGAAAAAAAGAATATTTCAAACGAAATTACTTATTTGAATAATCTTGAGAACGATTTGAGAGAACAAACAAAAAAATTAATTTTAAAAGCGAATCCAGATGCTGAAACAAATGATAAGGATTATGTTTTTATTCATTTTATTTTAAACAATTTACCTCGTGGTTTAATAGGTTTATTATTAGCAGTTATTATTAGTGCTGCTATGTCGAGTACCGCTTCAGAGCTAAATGCTTTGGCTTCTACAACTGCCATAGATTTATATAAACGAAATGTAAGAGTTAGAGATGAAAAGCATTACGTTAGAGCTTCAAAATGGTTTACCTTATTATGGGGTGTTATAGCAATATCAATAGCCTGTGTTGCAAATTTATTTGATAATTTAATACAATTGGTAAATATTATTGGTTCCATTTTTTATGGAAATGTTTTAGGTGTATTCTTGTTAGCATTTTTTATTAAATATGTAACAAGTAATGCTGTTTTTTGGGCAGCAATAATTACACAAGCTATTATTATTTATTTCTGGTATATTGATTTAATGCCTTATTTATGGTTAAACTTGGTAGGTTGTTTAATTGTAATGTTCATAGCGATAATTCTTCAACCTATTATTGGTAATAAAAAACAACAATAATTAATTCAATAAAAGAGAAAGCTAACATCAAGTTATAGTTTAAATCGAATTCATATATTTGAATCATAATCACTAATTATGTTATTAAATATTGCTATCGGGGTTTTTATAATAGGAATTACTATCTTAATTCACAGTTACGGAACCATATTTTGGGTAAAGCTACTTTCTAATAAATATAAGAATAAACAAAAGCCTTCTTTAAATAGAAAAACGGTTTGGCTTCTTATATATACAGCCATTTTTTTATTATCATTAAATTTTATAGAAGCAATAATATGGGGATTCGCTTATTATATTTTACCAGGAATAACTGAATTTGATACTTTAGAAAAAGCAATTTATTTTTCATTAGTCACTTTTACTACCTTGGGATATGGTGAAATAACAATAAGTTCTACCAATAGAATATTAGCTGGATTAGAAGCAATGAACGGGGTACTACTTTTGGGATGGACTACGGCAATAATGTTTTCTGTACTACAATTTACTGTAAAAGATATAGTTAAGGCTAAAAATAAATAATAATATGGATACTAAAAACGGTTCTATACCTACTACTGAAGAACAACAAGTAGCAGATACTTCCATATTTTTACAGCTATTATCCAAATTCCTGTATCTCTAGTAGTTTTGCCGATTATTATTTATGTATTTTATTTTGCAGAAACAACTCCAGCAGTAATTTTTGCTATATATATGATGATAATAGCATAACTAGATAATGTATTAAAACCAATGTTATTGAAAAAAGAATTGCTAACGCCTATGATTATAATTTTAATCGGTGCAATTGGTGGTATGATTTTTTAAGAAATTCTAGGATTATTTATTGGACCAGTGGTGTAAGCAATAGTTCATAATCTATATACAAGTTGGGTTAATAATAAAGAAGTAGTTTAGATTTAAATACTTAGTCAAAGAAGATATTGTTTGAGTTGGTAAATCTCATATATGGGGAGTTAAAAAAGATTAGTTTTTTCAGAAATAGCATTTAAAGCATTTTCGTATATCTCTTCATACATTGGTACTATCATTTTTGTTTCAAATCTTTGGGCTATTATTTTAGCTTTCCTTTTAAATGTAAGGAGCATTTCGGGATCCTGAAGTATTTTAATTGCATTATCTGACATTTCATCAACATCACCAACATCGCTTAAAAATCCACTTTCTCCTTGTATATTAACTTCAGATAAACCTCCTGCATTACTTGAAATCACAGGAACCCCACAAGCCATTGCTTCTAAAGCAACCAAACCAAAACTTTCATGTTCAGAAGGAAGTACAAACAAGTCACTAAAACATAATATTTTGTCCACTTCATGACTATTACCTACAAAAAGAACTTTTGCAGTAATGCCCTTCTTCTTACATAATTTTTCTAATGATTCTTTTTCTGGTCCATCTCCTACAATTACTAATTTTGCTGGCATTTTTTGTTGAATGTGATCAAATATCTCTATAACATCATCTACCCGTTTTACTTTCCTGATATTACTGATGTGAGTAATAATTTTTTCGTCTTCGGTTGCTATTAATTCACGTTGACAATCTGAAAATGAATTATTATACTTATTGATATCAATAAAATTTGGAATTACGTGTATTTCTTTTTTAATATCAAATAAACGAAGCGTATCGTCTTTTAAACTTTGAGAAACCGATGTAACTGCATCACTATTGTTAATACTAAAAGTTACAGCAGGTTTGTAAAATGGATGATTACCAACCAATGTAATATCTGTTCCATGAAGTGTGGTTACCATAGGAATATAAATTCCTTCTTCAGCTAACATTTGTTTAGCCATATAGCCAGCATAGGCATGTGGTATGGCATAATGCACATGAACCAATTCTATTTCGTGCAGTTTTGCCATATTTACCAATTTACTTGATAAAGCAAGTTCATAAGGTTGGTAATGAAAAAGAGGATAACTTGGTACTGTTACTTCATGATAATGCATATTACTATGTAATAATTGTAACCGTACTGGTTGTTTATAGGTAATAAAATGAATTTCGTGACCTTTTTCAGCCAAAGCAATTCCTAATTCAGTGGCTACAACTCCACTCCCTCCAAATGTTGGATAACAAACAATAGCAATTTTCATATAAATACCCGGTTTATCGGAATTTTAAAATTAATAAATATTAATTTGATTGTTCTATTTTATCTTCAATAGCTTGATATATTAAATATTGAATATCACTTCTTAAATTATTTTTAATGATTTCCCTATTTGTAGCATCTGGATAAGTTCTATTTGATAAAAATACGTAAATGATATCTTCTTCTGGATCTGCCCAGGTGAATGTTCCTGTAAATCCACTATGTCCAAAACTATCCATTGAAACACAACCACAAGTTGGTCCAACATCTTCTAATTGAGGTTTGTCGAAACCAACTCCTCTCCTTACATCTGTATCACAAAAATTACAAGTATTAAATAAATCAAGAGTTTCTGGTTTTAAATAAGTAATATTTCCATAGCTCCCTTTCCAAAGATACATTTGCATAATTTTAGCGATGTCATTAGCATTACTAAATATCCCAGCATGTCCACTAACTCCACCTAACATAGCTGCTCCTTGGTCATGAACATAACCTTGAATCGTCTGCATTCTAAAATAGTTATCTTCCTCTGTAGGCGGTATTTTATCTAAAGGAAACTTTTCTAAAGGTAAATAGGTAGTGTTATTAGCTCCTAAAGGTCGATAAAAATGTTGTTGAACCAAATCTTGCATCGGTTTATTATAATACCGTTCTAAATATTCTTTAAGAATATAATATGGTAAATCACTGTATTTATATTTAAGCTTGGGATATAAATCACTTTCCATGATCCGAACATAAATAGAATCTTTCATATCATTCCGTATAAATAAATCATTGGCTACTTGAATGCTGAAATTTGAAGATTTATTTTTTGAATAGTACTTAACATCAGGTTGTTTTAATGTATCTAATGTCTTCGCATAAAATGGTATCCAAGCTTTTATACGCGCATAATGAGATAACATTTTTTTAAGTGTTATGCCTTCTTTGTTAGAACCCATATACTCTGGTAATAATTCTGAAATTTTAGTATTTAAATTAATCGTTCCATTATCTACTAATTCCATTACCATTGGTAAAGTCGCTAATATTTTAGTTAAAGAAGCAACATCGTAAATATCATCTTCTAAAACTTTTATTTTCTTTTTTTGAGTGTGATATCCAAAAGTTTTATGGTAGATAACTTTCCCTTTTCTTGCTACTAAAACCTGAGCACCAGGCATCATATCTCCATTCAGGCCTGTGATTACTAATGAATCTATTTTTTTTAACTTAATTGTACTTATTCCAACACTTTCAGGAGTTCCATATTGCAGCCTATTCTGTTTTCTTGTAAAAAAAGTAGTATGCAACGGAAATTTCTTACCAATAGTAACAGGTAGTGAGCCTTTAGCTGTAATAGCACCAAAAATTAGTTGAGCAGAAAGCTCTTGAGATACTTTACTGTTTTGATAAGACATTATAATGCCATCTATATTTGATGGCACTGTAACGTCTAATAATGCATAAGGCCTTGCAAATACATCTAAGATTACTTTGTTATTCCTAGCAATTTCGTAGAGTCTTGTCAACTCCAATTCAGTAAACTTATATCCTTTCCAAGGATTTGCATTCGATTTATGAAAACCAATAATGGTAAGATCGTATTCTTTTAATTTTTCATTGTATTCATCTAATGTCTTAGCTTTTACCCAATCAACTTTAGCGTATTTTTGTAATTGACTTAAAAAGTGTTCTCCTGAATCATCACCAAATTCAACATACGCTATTCTAGTATTCTCTAATTTTTTAATTGGAATAAGTAAACGATCATTTTTTATAACCGTTAAGGCATTTTCCATTGCCTCTTCATAAAGCATTTTGTCTAATGGAGTATTTAAATCTTCTACTAAATTATTCAAATCTACAGGCTGATAATTACTTAATCCAACCTTATATTTTGCAAATAATATTTTCTTAACTGAACGTTCTAAACGAGCTTCATCTATTCTTCCATCATTACAAGCATTCATAATGATTTGGTGTGCTTTTGGAATACTTTCTGAAATTAATAACACATCGTTTCCTGCTAAAAATGCAGCTAAATCAATTTCTCCAGGTTCCTTAAAATTGGAGGCTCCTTTCATATTTAATGCATCAGTAAAAACCAATCCATTAAATTTCATTTCTTTTTGCAACAAATTAGTAACAATATCTCTGGATAAAGAAGAAGGAAAGTTAGATCTAACTTCTAGTGATGGCACGTTTAAATGAGCAACCATTACACTACTCAGTCCTCCTTCTATCAATCTTTTGTATGGATATAACTCTATACTATCTAATCGGTTTTTTGAAAAAGAAATAGTTGGTAAGGTTTTATGTGAATCCTTTTCAGTATTCCCATGTCCAGGAAAATGTTTAGCATTAGCCAATACTCCAGTACTTTGCATTCCGCGCATATATGCCAATGCTTTTTCAGTAACATTATCACGGCCTTCTCCAAAAGAACGATTCCCAATTATAGGGTTATTTGGATTGGTATTAATATCGACAACAGGTGAAAAATTAATGTGCATTCCAATTCTTTTGGTATGCTCACCTATTTGTTTTCCTATTTTGTAAATTATTTCATTATTAGTGATGGCTCCCAATGTCATATTCCAAGGATAAGCAAAAGTAGAATCTAGACGCATTGCCAATCCCCATTCTGCATCCATTGCCATTATTAATGGAGTTTTTGAAATATCCTGATAATGATTATTTAGTTTTGCTTGACGTTTTGGGCCTCCTTTAGAAAATATGATTCCGCCAATATGTTGGTTTTTGATTAAAGAATCAATTTTATCGTTTTTAGATTTAGGATCACTAGAAAAAACATCCACCATAAATAATTGTCCGACTTTTTCTTCAAGAGTCATCGAATTATAAATACTATCCACCCATATTTTTTGATTTAATTGGTCTTTTTCAACCAGAAGAGGATATGATTGCTGAGAAATTCCTGAAAAATAAAAGAAAAGAAATAATGAGGTTACAAAAAGATTTTTCATAAAAAAAAGATTACAAAAACTATGCTAGAAATCTGTTGTGCCAACTATCTTTTGCAGGAACTTCCCAATTTTCGATGTAGTCTATTTTTGTATTAACTAAATTATTAAACACAATAGTGTTTTTAGAAACCGATTTTGCTTTTGCCATTATTTTGAAATCGGTTAATGATTTATGTGCAATAAAGTCTCCATTATAATAAGTGACATTCATTTTGTCCATTAAATCAATTTCAAATTCTTTTTCTAAAGTTTGAATAAAATTCACAGACGCATCAATACTGCAACCTGAAGCTGAAGCATTTTCTTGATTTAATCCTAGTACAATAAAACGATTGTATTTAATTTCATATCCAGCTTCCAAATCTTTTCCATGAGCTGTCCATTGAGTTAAAAACTCCATTATTTTAGGTTCTATAATTGCAATCTCTTCTTCACTTAGTTTTCTATTTGATTGATAGATCCATATTCGAGAATCATCTTGTAAATCTTTAAAGTCTTTTATCATTATTATAATTCGTCTGCATTAATAATCATTTCTGCGATATCCAAAACTTCTACTTCTCCTTCTTTCTCTTTAGATTTCACTCCATCGGTTACCATTGTATTACAAAAAGGACAACCAGTTGCAATTATAGATGGTGAAGTTTCAAGAGCTTCTTCAGTTCTTTCAATAAATATTTCTTTTTCTCCAGGTTCGGCATCTTTAAACATTTGTGCGCCACCAGCACCACAACATAAACCTTGAGATTTACATCTTCGCATTTCAATAAGCTCTACTTCTAATTTTTTAAGTAAATCTCTTGGTGCTTCATATTCATTATTTGCTCTACCTAAATAACAAGGATCGTGATACGTTATTCTTTTTCCTTTAAATTTACCTCCTTCTACTTTTAGTCTCCCTTCATTAAGAAGGTCTTTTAAAAATTGAGTATGGTGCATTACTACATAATTTCCACCTAAGTTTGGGTACTCATTTTTTAAGGTATTAAAACAATGAGGACAAGTGGTTACTATTTTTTTAATTTCATATCCATCCAAAACTTGAATATTCATCATTGCTTGCATTTGAAACAAAAATTCATTTCCTGCGCGCTTAGCCGGATCTCCTGAACAACTCTCTTCTGCACCTAATACAGCAAAATCAATATTTGCTTTATTTAATATTTTCACAAATGCTTTGGTGATTTTTTTTGCTCTATCGTCAAAACTTCCAGCACATCCCACCCAGAAAAGTACTTCAGGTTGTTTTCCTTGAGCCAAAAACTCAGCCATTGTTGGCACTTTTAATTTATCACTCATTTTTTATGTTTTTCTTTGCCAATATTGTGTCCTTCCTAATATGGAAAACCCAATATATCCTCTTAATTTTAATTTATTATTACTTTCTAATTCCACATAACACTTGTAAGACTTTCCGTTATTTGGGTCTAATATAGTACCATCATTAAATTCATCATCATCTTCAACTAAATTTTTAATAATTAGTAAACCAATAATAGGTTTATTATAATTATCATCTTCACATTTATCACAAACTGAATCTAAAGGGTCTTCGAATAAATGGATAATCTTTCCAAAATACTTATCGTTGTTTTTATAAATCTCAACGATAGATAATTTATCTCCTGTTACATCATCAAATGTTTCCCACTCTCCAACAATTGATTGAGCATTTAATAATGAATAAAATCCTATAAATAATATTAATAGATTTTTTTTCATATCAATCATCAAAAACTTGTATGGTTACTTCTTTATCAACCAAATCAGTAAATTTTCCTTTATACTGGGTTGCTTTCACCAAATGATTATCTACCCAATGATAGTTTCCTCCTCGTGGTTTACCCATTAGCATAGAGTGGTATTTAAATCCATGTTTTTCAAGCCAAGTTTCAGTATATGCTCTATGTTCTTCGGTACGTGATGTGAAAAAACAGATAATATGTCCTTCATCATACCACTTGTTTAATGTTTCTAGTGCATCTGGATAAACCTTTGCTGTTAGCATTCTTTCTGCTTCTTCATTTGGAATATCATCACAAATAGTACCATCAATATCTATCAAATAATTTTTAATGTCTTCAGGAAGTATCGGACTTATATGTTCACCACCTTCCACTTTATCGTGTAATAATTTTTCTACGTCTTCTTTTTTCATATCCAATTCCCTGCGAAGGCAGGAATCTATTTAATTAAAAATTTATTCGTTTTTCCAGTTCAATCTATCCATTTGATTATAAGGCCAAGGTGCACCATTGTTTTCAATATTAGTCATTGCTATATTAAGCTCATTAGGTGCTGCAGATTGTTCCATAACTAAGTATTGACGCATATCCATTATGATGGACAAAGGATCTATGCTTATAGGACAAGACTCAACGCAAGCATTACAAGTAGTACAGGCCCAAAGTTCTTCTTTAGTTATATAATCGCCTAATAATTGTTTATTATCTGGTATAAATACTCCATTGGTATCAATGTTTTTTCCTATTTCTTCAAGACGGTCTCTTGTATCCATCATTATTTTTCTAGGAGACAATTTTTTACCAGTTTGACTTGCTGGACAATTACTTGTGCAACGCCCACATTCGGTACATGTATATGCATTTAATAATTGTGTTCTACTTAAATCTAAAACATCACTTGCTCCAAATTTTGAAGGAACCTCTGCTCCTTCAGCTGGTGCGGCATATGGATCTGCACTTGGATCCATCATTAACTTTACCTCATTTGTTACCGACTCTAAGTTTTTAAATTTCCCTTTAGGTTCTACACTGCCATAATAAACATTTGGAAAAGCCAATAGAATATGTAGATGCTTTGAAAAGTATAAATAATTTAAGAAGATAAATATTCCAATAATATGCAACCACCAAGCAGAACGTTCCATAAGTATTAAACTGCTTTCTGAAAAGTTTTCGAAAACAGGTAATAAAAAACTGCTAATTGGAAAACTTCCTGCCTTTGTATAATGTTCAGCTCCTAATGTTTGAAGTTGCAAATCTGTTGTATTCATTATTAAAAACAATGACATTAAAACCATTTCAAAATACAAAATGATATTGGCATCATTTTTTGGCCAACCTTTCATTTCTGGAGACCAAAAACGTTTTATTCTTTTTATATTTCTACGAATCCAAAAAACAATTACACTTACTAAAACTAAAAAAGCTAACACCTCAAAAGAGGCAATTAAAATATTATAAAAAACACCTAAGCTAGAAAATATACGGTGTGTTCCAAATAGCCCATCAATTATTATTTCTAAAACTTCAATATTAATTATAACAAAACCAACATATACGACTATGTGAAGTATTCCTGCTATGGGTCTAACAACCATTTTAGATTGGCCTAATGCAATTCGAATTACATTATTCCAACGTTCTTTTTTATGATCTGAGGCATCAACCTTATATCCTAAATTGATATTTCTAATTATTTTTTTACTATTCTTTATAAAAAATCCTGAACCAGCAAGAAGAACAATTAAAAACAGAATGTTGGGAATGTATTGCATAAACTAGTTCTTTTCGGTTTCTGATGATTCATAATCTTTTGCTTTCTTTCCGAAAACAGAAATATGAACATAACGTTTAGGGTTTTCTTTTAAATCTCTTAATAGCTCCTCCAATTCCTTAGAGGCAGCTTCTAAGTTATTATAAAGTTTTTCATCATTTACAAGTTTACCAATACTACCTTCTCCATTGTCAATCTTTTTCATAATTGCATCAAAACTTTCTAAAGTAGCCTCCAAATTAGTTGCCATGGCCTTAATGTCTACTTGCGCTAATGAATCTGAGAAACTTGCTAAATTACTTGTAGTTGTTTCAAGGTAGGAAAACGTACTATCTAATTTTGGTTTATTTTCACTTAATAATGAATTTAAATCTGAAGATGCTCCTTCAAAAGATTTCATCGTTTTATTTAAACTTACAATTGCTTCTTTTAAATTGTCTTTAGTATCGTTATTTAATACTGAGTTAAAATTATGAAGTAAGGTATCAAGACCAGAAAGAGTTTTGTATATTCTATTCTCCAATGGTTTTAGACCAGAGGCTAAGGACTCTAACATTCCTTGTTCTATTTCACCTTTTAAAGTATCTCCACTTTTAGCAATGTTATTTTTATCAATAGTTGGAATAATAGCTAATGCATTACCACCGATTACGCTGGTGCTATATATGCGGACAATACTATTTTTTGAAAATTCAAAATCTTTATTTAATTTAAAAGTTATTAATAAGCTGCCTTTTTCATTTTCAAATTCAATATCCTTGACCTGTCCTATTGCATATCCATTAATGGTTACAGGAGCAGAAACTGCTAATCCAGAAACATTATTATAAGAGACATAAAATATTCTTTCGCTAGAAAAAAGATCAGATCCTTTAAGAAAACTGTAACCATAAATTAATAATAAAATGGCAAATATGGCTAGTAATCCTGTTTTAACTTCTTTAGTTATTTTCAATGATTAGTTTTTTTTGATTATAAACAAATTTATAAATAAATTGATGAAATAGGATTATTTGTCAATAGAATTTAAAATATCCGAAAGTTTTAATTTTTTATCGTCTTTAAAGACTACTATATAACAAGAATTGTGTCCTTTTTCTTTGGCAAATTTTTTAATTAATTGTATTTTATTATAGTCCGATGTTTCTCCGTAATAATATTTAAACAATTTATCTTCTTTTTTTCTTGAAACATTCTTCAATCCTTTAAAGTTATAGGATTCCAAGCTTAATTTCTTACTGGATGCTGCAAGTTGCACTTTAAATATATAGCCTTCAAAGATGTTTTCTTCATCAGCTTCATTTATTTTTTCTTGGATTACAACTGGATTTTGAGCATCTTCGGTCGCTAAGGACAAACTGTTTCTATAAGTAATAATTCCTTTTGCGATTTCATTAGCCATTTCTTTTTGGCCTTTTGTAGAATTAAGGTAAGCACCTTCTTTTTTATTGGTTAAAAAACCTGTTTCAATTAAAACACTAGGCATATAACTTTTATAAAGTACCATAAAACCAGCTTGTTTAACGCTTCGATCTTTTCTCTTTAAATTATTAGTAAAATTATTTTGTATTAATGATGCTAGCAATATACTTTGATCTAAATATTCTTCTTGCATTAAAGTCATACCAATTAATGATTCAGGAGATTTTGGATCAAAACCTTCATAATTCTCTTCATAATCGTCCTCTAAAAATATCACTTCATTTTCTCTTTTTGCAACTTCAAAATTTGCTTGAGATCGATTTAAGCCTAAAACAAATGTACCAGCTCCATAGGCATTATTTGTAAAAGCATCACAATGGACAGAAACAAATAAGTCTGCATCAGCTTTATTAGCAATAGGTGCTCTTTCATGTAATTTAATGAACACATCGGTTTTACGAGTATAAATGACTTTAAAGTTAGGTTGATTTTCTAAAATCTCGCCAACTTTAATAACTATACTTAAAGCAATATTTTTTTCTTTATAACCATTTCCTAAATTTCCAGGATCATGACCTCCGTGTCCAGCATCTAAAACTACAATGAATGGTTTCTCTGTATTATTTGTTATAATATTAAACGAATATGAAGTAAGAATGACTGCTATTAGTAAAATAAAATAAAATAATTTGTTCTTCATAAGCGTTTCCTAATCGTTATTTAAGCTTAACGTATTGATTATAGTAGTATTGTTAAAAAATTCCTTTTAAAAAAAATCACATAAAAAATATGCTTATTTTTGAGCCTGTATATGTAAGAAATTAGATTTACAATTACTAAGCCAAATTTACAAAAAAAAGGTATCGTAGCATTGCAAACTTTTAGGCATTTTTTATTAGCAACATTTCCACTGCTGCTTTTATGCAACACTTTCTTGTATTCTCAAGAAATTCTCACAAAAAACGAAACTATAATTTCTGTAAAAGAAGTAGCAGATACTATTTCACTCAATCAAAATTCTATTCTTCCTGAATATAATGAGGCAATAACAGATTCTGTTAAAACTGATACCACTAAACCTAAAGAGGAAATGCTTACAGGCGTCATTGATTATTTTGGTGAAGATTATGTTTATATGGACAAGTTGAAAAACAAAGTTTATATGTATAATGAAGCATATATAACTTATGAAGATATGCGTATTGAAGCTGGGTATATTATTTTGGATTATAACAAAAATGAAATTTACGCTAAAGGAATCGATAGTGCTGGAGTTTATTCACAAATACCCGTTTTTACTCAAGCACAAAATGAAGTGATTCCAGATTCTATTCGATTTAATATGGATACAAAAAAGGCTTTAATTTATAATTCAAGGTCTGGGCAGGAGGAATTAAAATATAAAGCTGAAGTTGCAAAAAAAGTTAATGATTCCGTTTACTTTCTAAAGAATATAAAATTTACTACTTCAAAAGATATTGATAATCCTGAGTATTATTTTTATACAAGAAAAGCTAAAGTGGTACCTAATAAAAAAATTGTTACTGGTTTTACCAATATGTATATAGCTGATGTTCCTCTTCCATTGGGGCTACCATTTGGATTCTTTCCATTAACATCAGACCGAACATCTGGTTTTATAATACCTAGTTTTGGAGACAATAGGGATCGTGGTTTTTTCCTTCAAAATGGTGGTTATTACTTTGCAATTAGTGATTATTTAGATTTAACCTTGGTTGGAGATTATTACACTAATGGTAGTTATGCAATACGTGCAGAGTCTGCATATGCATTGCGTTATAAGTTTAAAGGGAATTTAAGTTTACGTTTCGAGAAACTAATAAATGGTGAACGTGGCTTCGATGATTTTAATGAAAGTTCTGTTTATAATATTAGATGGAACCATAATCAAGATCCTAAAGCAAATCCAAGTTCTCGATTTGCGGCATCCGTTAATCTAGGAAGCAGCCAATATTATAATGAATCTATAAATCAAACAAATAACGCAAGCTCATTAATAAACACACTAAGTTCTTCTGTATCCTATTCAAAAACATTTGAAACAATTCCTCAAGTTAATTTTTCCCTTGCTGGAACACATTCTCAAAACACCAATACAGACGAGATTAATATGTCACTACCAAATTTAAATGCTAGTGTATCTAGAATATTCCCATTTGAACCCAAGATTGGCACAAAAAAAGGAATTTTACAAAATATTAATTTACAATATAATTTAGCTGCAGAAAACAGAATTAAAACCACAGATACAGAATTTTTTACTTCAAAAATGTTTGACAATGCAAAAATTGGAGCAAGACATACGGTACCAATAAGCACAAATTTTAAAATATTTAAACATTTAAGTTCTTCGTTAAATACTACTTATCAAGAAACTTGGGCGTTTAGCACTATTAAAAGAGATTATGACCCAGAGTTTAATGAAGGGGAAGGAGGAGTTATTCAAGACACCATAAATGGATTTGATAGTTATCGTACTTATAACTTTTCTACTAGTCTTGGAACTACTATGTATGGTATGTTTAATTTTGGAAAAGGAAAAAAAATTGAAGCAATTCGTCATGTATTTAGACCATCGTTAAGTTACAATATCAACCCTTCCTTTGATCAATTTTATGATTCCTATGTAGATCCTACAGCAAATGAACAAGTTGTAGAATATTCACGTTTTGAACAATCTTTATATGGAGCTCCAGGAAATGTAAGGTCAAGTAGTGTTGGAATGTCTATTAGTAATACATTAGAAGCAAAAGTAAGGGATAGAGATACTACACAAGTTAAACCAAAAAAGTTAATTTTATTAAATAACTTAAACTTTAGTACTGCTTATAATATAGCTGGAGATTCATTAAATTGGAATCCATTAATATTTTCTGGAAGTATTCCAATTGTAAAAAAATTAGATTTTAACTTTAATGGATCGCTTGATCCTTATGCTTTAGATAACAATAATGTTCGAGTAGATGAATTCAATATCAATAATGGTGGAAGTCTTTTTAGGTTAACTCGTGGTAATATTAGTATTAATTATACATTTTCTAGTAAAGATTTTCAAGGTAACGAACAGGAGGATTTCGAAACTGAGAATTTTAAAAATGGAGGTCGACCAGACGATTTATTTGGAGATTCCACTCCAATAAATGACCAAAGTAAATATAATAAAGACAATCCTAATTCAAAGTCTGATTATAACTGGTATAATTTTTCAATACCTTGGGATTTAAGAATGGCATATACTATTACCTATAACAATTTCGCTAGACAAAGTGAAATATCTTCTCAATCTATTATGTTTAGTTCTAATATAGAATTTTCACCAAATTGGAAGGTCGGGATGTCATCGGGTTACGATTTTAAAAATAAGGGAATAACCCTAACTCAATTTCGGTTTCAAAGAGATTTAGAAAGTTGGAGATTAAGTTTTAATTGGACTCCAATAGGTAGTACTAACACCTCTTGGTATATGTTTATAGGTATTAAATCTTCAGTACTTAGTGATATTAAATATGAAAAACGTAGAGAACCAGATAAAAGATTATAATTAAATAAAATCCTGTTTTACAGGGAATTGATATGAAAAAAATTATTTTTACTAAAGACGCTCCATCTCCTATCGGACCTTATAATCAAGCCGTATTATCTAGTAATACTTTATATACATCTGGTCAAATAGCTATTTACCCAAAAACTGGAGAATTAATTATTGGTTCAATTAAAGAAGAAACTCAGTTAGTGATGGAAAATTTAAAAGCTGTACTTAAAGAAGCTGATATGACTTTTAAAAATGTTGTAAAATCAACTATTTTTATAAGTGATATGAATAATTTTACAGAAATTAATAAAGTTTATGCTTCTTATTTTGATGAAGAGACTGCACCCGCTAGAGAAACTGTTGAAGTTTCTAGATTGCCTAAATCTGTAAATATAGAAATATCAATGATTGCTTCGTTTTAATTATTTGAAGTACGTATCTTAAAATTAACTGGCATATTATCATCTGGAACAAACTCTTCTTCTTCTAATTCTATCTTTATTCCAAATAGTTTATTCATAAGTTCTTTAATGGTATCAAAATCTACTTGATAAGAAACACCAGAACCTTGCTCAAATGTTTGATCTTCACCAATAAATTGTAATTCTGCTTGACGATTAAAAAAGTTAATTCGCAAACTACCATCTTCATTTACCAGCCATTGCACATCGACATCGCCTGCAACTCTAGAATCATTAATTTTTCCAACAGGAATACCCACTTTTCCATTTACTACAATTCGCTCACTAATTTGAGACGAAAACTGAACTCCAAACTCATCTTGTGTTTCAATTTCTTTAGTATCTATTCCCATATCGTAATAGGGTGCGATATTAATGATAGCATCATCATCGGTTAGTATTTGTGCTAAGATAGCATTAATACCGTCTGTAACGGTACCAGATATTGCACTTTGCCCTGCTGTATCACTAATAAAAGACCCGGTTGTTAATAAAAATAAAGCCTGTTTTTCTCTCTCTTCTTTAGTTTGAAGTTTATATTCTAATTCACTTCTAACGGTAGAACTTACATCAGGAAAACCAATGTCAAACAACAATTCAGGTTGTATTATATTTCCTGTTAAATCTATAAAAACTTCAACAGGTATCTTTCTATTAATTGTTGGGTCATCTAATAATGCAGATGGATTTGCTTTGGTTTTATAAATTGCCTTTAAGTTTAAATCTGCATTACTTGCTAAACCATCCCAGGTAACTGTCCCTCCCTTTTCAACTTCAATTTCTTTCTTTATAATTTTTCCATATCTAAAATCGTAAATACCTTCATATACAATAAAATCACCCCACATATTAAATTTCCCTAACGTATTTATTTCTATCAATAAAGTACCTGCTCCTCTTCCTCTTAAAGCTGACTTTGTATTTTGATCAATAACAATCTCGATTTCTGCATTTTTATTAATATCTAATTCAAAATTTAATGCAAGACCTTTTAAATCGTCTGTTATGATAGTTTCACCACGCAGTTTAGCTTCTTTTTCCTTAGGAGATAGAAATTTAATAAAAGAATTATCTCCAATACTTTCAGTTTCACTTAATGGAATTTTAAACACGGTATTTTCTTCAGTGGCTGCATTTACATCAATAATAAGCTCATTAATTGGCCCATGAATCGCTGCATTACCACTTATAAACGCAGTTCCATAATATAATTGATTTTCGTCTGGAGGAGTATCTAATACTAATAGATTATTTGTATCTATATTTAAGTCTAATTTCCAATTTCCAAAATTACTATGTGTTGCATTTCCTGTTAAAATTCCTTTTGTTAAATACTTGGTATCGGTAATACTGGTTTTTACTATTTCTAATTTTTCTTTAGTTATAATTAAATTTGTGGAATCGTCTAAATCAAAATCTATATTAAGATATGGCACACTTAATCCACTATTTTTCAAATTAAAATTACCAATAATATTTGGAGAATTTAAATTTCCAGATATTTTTCCAATTCCAGAAACTAATCCTCTAATATTAGTAATTACACTACCTCCAAATGGGCTTATTGCTTTTAAATTAAACTCGTTTAAGTCTATATTTAGCTGAATTTCAATCTGCTTATTAGAAGCATCTATAAATCCTTCAGAATTAATGGATTTAACACTATTATTAGTAAGATTAGTTTTTAAATCATATCGAGTTAGCTCATTATTTCCAACAATATCAATGACCATATCTCCCATTTTAGTTTTATTTACATCAATGTTATCTATGGTTAATTTTGAGCTTGGGTAATAAACTCCTCTTTTTTGAAGTATACTTAAATCTCCATTTAAATTACCTTTTAAATCTAAATTATCAACTTTTGGTATTAATTTTCCAATATCTACATTACCAAAATGCATTTTTAGATTTTTATAGGAGCTATCACTTGTGGAACCTGCAAACCTTATATATTCCTGATTATTATTTAAAACAATCGAATCGAATTTTATTTTCTTAAAGCTGTTATCGAATATGATTTTATTATTTTTATCATTCTTCTCATTTAAAAACCAAATGTTCCCATTATAATTAATTTCAGATTTTTTTACTCCAACTACGGAGTTACCTTTAGGATCAATAGTATGATATAATGATAGATTATAAACATCCTTATTTTCACCTCCTGTAAAATTGGTACTTATATAAAGCGTATCATTTATAGTTTTATTTATGAAGTTAAAATCTTTTAAATTATAAAAACCATTAGCCAAAGTATCTACTGAAATATAAGCGTTATATAATGGGTTAAAGTTATCTAGTTTAAATTTAACTTTTCCTAAGTAATTATCATACACGACAATTTCGGGGGAATCAAAATCAAATTTCATTTTAGATTCATTTGAATAAACAGATCCTTTTAATCTGGTGTTTTCTCCAAATTGTAATTCAGGAACAAATATTTCAATAAGTTTATTATAGATTTCAAAATCAAAATCTATATATTGATTTTCGGCTATTACTTTAGGCTTAAAATTAGTATAAACACTCCCTACTCCATTAATGAATAAATCTGGTATATCTTCTATTAAAAATTCTCCAGAGATATATCCAGTCATAATATCAGGAGAGTTAATATCAATAATTCTCTTTAATACTTCTTTTTTTGAAGTTATCATGAAATCATCAAAATAAAAATCTTCATTTTCATTTTGATAAAACGTTTCTTTAAATGAAATAAAACCAAAAGTATTATTTAAATCATTTCCATTCATTTCTATATCAATTTTACCAGCAAAAATTGATATGCTATCACGTTTCATTAAGTTTAATTTGTTTAGCTCTACATATTCTACATCTGCTTTAAAATCAAATCGATTCAATTCTTTAGAAACATCTACTAAACCATTAAAATTAAGTATTACATTAGGATCATCAATAGTTAATTCTCCATCAAACAATGGATGTTTAAAGTTTCCAGAAAGAATAATGTTTTTATAATTATAATTTTCAAAAATAAAAGAATTGATTTCACCGGTAACTTTAGCATCTAAAGATTTTTGAGTAAAACCTACTCCCTCAATATTTAATTTTGAAGTAATGGTTCCTAAGTTTTCTGTACTGGAAAGAGATCCCAAATCAAAATTTGTAAAATCAATATCTCCAATATAGGTCGCTTTTTCTTCGTCATTTAAATTTTGAATATTAATATTTATCTTTGCAGCACCTATTGAACTTATTAATCTACTTGATGTTGTTAAAGTAGTTTTTGTAATTGTGGTGCTACCATTAAATTTAATTCTACCTAAATAACTAATTTCTTTTGGCAAAACTTCTCCCAATACTTTTGGCATTAAACGTTTAAGTGAAACATAGTTTGTTGAAATAGCGTGATTGCTTGCGTAAATAGCGAAATCATTTTCTTTACTTAATAAGTCAATAAAATTAAAATCACCAGTAACTTTAATTAATCCACTTTTAATTTGACCATTTGAGAAAGTCAAATCATTTAAAGTTCCATCTATATCTCCATCAATTATTATATTTTGATTGATACCAAACTCATTATAAAATGCATTTAAATCGTTTGTAGAGATTTTTGTTTCATTAAAATGAACATCTAGATTTACTTTATTTACAAAATCTGATATTTCTCCCTCTTTATAATTCATTATAATATCGCCATCTATTTGGGAGTCATGAGTTCTAAGCTTGAGTTGTTTTAGCTCTAAAGAGGTTAAGCTATAAGAAAACTTTCCTGCAAGATTTTTAATTTCAAATCCTCTTTGTGCTATTAAAGATAATTGCTCTATATCTGTTTTAACATTTGGACCTAAAATGCTAAAATTATGAGTATCAATATTGATTTTGGAAAGTTTAAAAATTTCTGATGATGCTAGATTTTCATCAGTTATTTTTACATAACTATCTATAAGCTTAATATTATTTGCTTTTAATTCGAAAATATTTCCACTACTAGGAGTATCTGAATTAAAATTATCGGCAAATATTGAAACATTATCACTTTCTTCTCCTCTATAGGTTTTTAAATAAAACTTACCTCTATTCAATTCAATAAAACCGAAATCTAAATCACCTTTAGAAAGATTTCTTAAACTTAATAGATTGGTTTGAAGCTTCTTAGCGTAAATTAATGTGTCCTTATGATGATCTTCTATATAAACTTCTCTAATGTCTACTTCACCTTTCCAATTAAGTCCTAAACGACTAATATAGATACTAGTACCGAAGTCTTTGTTTAATTTTGTAGTAACCTTTTTTGCAATATAAGTTTGAACAGAGGGTACAGATAAAGTGATAATAATAAATACGATTATCAACAGCAAGATGGTAAAAATCCTTTTTATTATATTTTTCAATTTTTTGATACGGTCTTAATGTTTTATTTTTACAACCAATAAATATGCCCTTTTAAATTTGACACCAAAACAGACATACATTTTAGGCATCGAATCATCCTGTGATGATACTGCTGCAGCCGTTATAAAAAACGGTATTATATTATCAAATGTTGTTGCAACACAAAGTATTCATAAAGAATACGGTGGCGTTGTTCCAGAACTTGCTTCTAGAGCGCATCAACAAAATATTGTGCCTGTTGTACAACTTGCGCTACAGAAAGCAAATATCGACAAAAAACAGCTAAATGCCATAGCTTTTACAAGAGGCCCAGGATTAATGGGTTCACTTTTGGTAGGTACCTCATTTTCAAAGTCTTTGGCGATGGGCTTAGACATTCCATTGATTGATGTAAACCATATGAAGGCGCATATTTTAGCCCACTTTATAAAATCTGAAGGGCATACAACTCCAACATTTCCTTTTTTGGCATTAACAATAAGTGGTGGCCATACTCAAATAGTTAAAGTGACTAACCATTTTGAAATGGAAGTAATTGGTCAAACTCTTGATGATGCTGTTGGCGAAGCCTTCGATAAAAGTGCGAAAATTCTTGGATTACCCTACCCAGGTGGACCGTTAATAGATAAATATTCAAAAAAAGGAAATCCAAAAGCGTATCCTTTCCCAAAACCTAAAGTGGGACCTTTAGACTTTAGTTTTAGTGGATTAAAAACTTCTGTTTTATATTTTGTTGAAAGAAATGTAAAAGAAGATCCTGAGTTTATCAATAAAAACCTGAATGATATTTGCGCAAGTTTACAATATACCATTGTAAATTATTTAATGGACAAGATAAAAAATGCTGTAAAACATACCGGTATAAATGAAGTTGCTATTGGTGGCGGTGTTTCTGCAAATTCAGGTATTAGGAATGCATTAAAAGCTGCTGAAAATAATTTTGGCTGGAAAGTTCATATTCCAGAATTGGAGTTTTGTACAGACAATGCTGCTATGATTGCAATGGTAGGTGAGTTAAAATATAAACAACAACTTTTTGCTTCAAACGATGTCGTTGCAAAAGCAAGAATGGAATTTTAACAAATAAAGACACTAAAAAAATCAGGGATTACTTATTATATTTATTAATATTTCTTGACTAGCCATTTTTTTTCGCCTAACTTTACAACTATGTATATCCTCCATGTCGATAAGCGAAACTTATGATATACTAAAATTAGCAAACATAAGTTATGTGGAATTTTACAATTAGACTTGATAATAAGTATCAGAATTTGAAAGGGGACGATTATTATTTTACTCTGAGCTTTAATATGGAGAAATTCAAAGGTATAGATACTTTCATGCCAATAACTGGTGATTGGACTATCCTAGAGAAAAATGAGATAACATACTTTAATAGCCAGGACATTAACTTTTCTTATAAGACGATAAAATCTGGTTATCAATTCCATTTTAACGACAATGTTACTTGCACATCAGCTTTAAAAATAATAAAAGAGATTTATGTGAACATATTAATGAATAATCATCAAAAGTGTGCGCTATACTTTGTAGAGACAAAATCAGAAATAGGACAATTAATTTTTTAAACCGATTTGCTAACACTATGTAAAAAGCATTAAAACGCATTTTACATTAAACGTTGATAAAACAAGTATCAATACAGGTAAAACATATTCAAATAGCAAATATTCTTTCAAAATATAGAACTACAATGCAACTTTTCTACAACCCAACTATTACACAAGACTCTAAAGAAATTATATTTGACAAGGAAGAAAGTAGGCATATTTTTAAAGTACTTCGAAAACAAGAAGGTTCTATTTTAAACCTTACCAACGGAAAAGGTTTGTTTTTTGAGGTAACATTAATACAATCAAATCTTAAAAATTGTATTGCAACAGTACTAGAAGTTAAAAAACAAGAACCGCTGCCCTATTCGCTACATTTAGTAGTAGCTCCAACAAAGCTGAATGATCGCTACGAGTGGTTTTTAGAAAAGGCTACCGAGATTGGTGTTACTGAAATCACGCCTATTATTTGTGACCATAGTGAGCGAAAATTCATTAAACTAGCTCGCTTTGAAAAGAAAATACAAAGTGCCATGAAGCAATCTTTAAAAGCCTTTTTACCTAAAATTAATGAAGCTACTACATTACGTGATTTCTTAAAATCGCAGGAAAGTAATCTTCATCAAAAATTAATTGCTCATTGTGAAGAAACTAATAAGCAAACTTTAAAAAGTGTCCTAAAACCTAATGATAACACAACCTTACTTATTGGTCCAGAAGGAGATTTTTCAACTAATGAAATAAACGAGTCCATCAAAGCTGGTTTTATACCCGTGACTTTAGGAGCTAGTAGATTACGGACAGAAACTGCAGCTATTGTAGTTTGTCATGGTGTTGCCTTTACTAATGAAGATTAAAACATTCTTTGTTTTTAAATAGAATTCAATAATATCTCAAAACTTACTACTTTACTATTCTTTAGAATTTGTATTTTTGATTTCTATGACTTCAAAAACTCTAATCATATTATTTTTTTTAGCAACAATTAAACTCACTGCTCAAGATATTGCAGTGATTCAGTATGGCGGCGGTGGAGATTGGTATAGCAACCCTACGGCTTTACCCAACTTAATAAAGTTTTGTAACGAACAACTTAACACCACTATCAATAGAAAACCACAGGTTGTTACTCCTAATAGTATCGATTTGTTTGATTATCCATTTGTGCATATGACAGGGCATGGAAATGTCTTTTTTACTCAAGAAGAAGCAGAAAACTTAAGAAATTATCTATTAAGTGGCGGATTTATTCATATTGATGACAATTATGGAATGGATGAATATTTGAGAAAGGAATTGATTAAGATATTTCCAAATAAAGAATTGATAGAATTGCCCAGAAACCATCCTATTTTTAAAAACCCTTATAATTTCTCACAAGGATTACCTAAAATTCATGAACATGATAAAAATAGGCCTCAAGCATTTGGGATATTTGAAGATGATCGTTTGATACTAATATATACTTTCGAAAGCGATTTAGGTGATGGTTGGGAGAATCCTGAAGTTCATAATGATCCTCAAGAAATAAGACTTAAAGCCTTACAAATGGGTGCAAACATTATTAATTATGTTTTCATAAATTAATGGCAGTACAGTTAACACATATAGATGCTCCTAAATCTCCAATTAGCATCCCAATTATTTTAGTTTGTGATGGCGTTCAAAGTCCTGCTAATGTTGGTGCCATATTTAGAATTTGTGATGCATTTGGTATTTCAAAAATTATATTTTGCAATGCAGAAATCAATTTTTATTCACCAAGACTTCAGAAAACGGCTAGAAACACACATCTTTACGTTTCATATTCTGAAAAAGAGAATACACTTCCAACAATCGAAGAGTTAAAAAGTGACGGATATACTATTGTTTCTCTGGAAATAACCGATTCAAGTAAATCCTTAGAAAAATTACCGAAATTTAATAATGGAAAAATTGCGTTAGTGATAGGTAATGAAAAACAGGGTATCTCTGAAGAAATTTTAAATAGAAGTGATTGGTGTACACATATAGCAATGTATGGTAAAAACAGCAGTATGAATGTCGTACAGGCAACTTCAATTGCTTTATATTCTATTATTAATAAATTTTATATCGACTAGATGAACTCAAACGACATTACAAAAGGAATATTAAAATCTATTGGTTACATAATAGGAGTATTAGTTTTACTCCTTTTTTTATATAATATACAATCCGTCATATTATATCTAGTTATTGCTGCTATTGTATCTCTAATAGGATTGCCCATATTTAATTTTTTAAAAAATAAATTAAAATTTAATAATACACTAGCCGTAATAGTAACTATAATTGTCTTGATAGGACTGTTATCGGGTTTAGTAGGTTTGTTTATCCCTTTGGTAGTAGAACAAGGTCACAACCTTACACTTTTGAATATAACTGACTTACAAACAACCATTGAAAGTTTGAATCACAAAGTAATCAGTTATCTTTCAAATAAAAATATTGAAGTCAACGAATCGCTTGCAAAATCTAATTTATTTTCAAAAATTGACTATTCAGTCATACCAGACTTTCTAAATTCTGTGGTTAGTGGGTTTGGTAGTTTTAGTATTGCATTGTTTTCAATAATATTTATTTCATTTTTCTTATTAAAAGATAGTAAATTACTAGAACAAGGAGTATTAACGTTTGTTACAGATCGTAATGAAGACCGTACTAAGAGGTCTATGAATAAAATAAAGGATTTATTATCACGATATTTTGTTGGACTTGTATTGCAAATTACTATTCTATTTATAATATACACTATTGTATTACTCCTATTTGGTGTAAATAATGCAATTGTCATAGCTTTTTTATGTGCATTGTTAAACTTAATTCCTTATGTAGGACCTATGATTAGTGTCGTTTTAATGACTTTCTTGACAATGACTAGTTTTATAGGAAGCGATTTTCAAACTGTAATTTTACCCAAAACAATATTTGTATTAATTGGATTTTTAATCGGACAATTAGTAGACAATTTCTTTAGTCAACCATTTATTTTTTCTAAAAGTGTAAAGTCTCATCCATTAGAAATATTTTTAGTAATATCAATTGCTGGAGTATTATTTGGAGTAGTTGGTTTAATAGTCGCTATTCCTCTATACACTTCTATTAAAGTGATTTTAAAAGAATTTTTATCCGAAAATAAAATAGTTCAAAAATTAACAAAAAACTTATAGTATTTATTTAAATAAACACATATTAAACACTGAAGTACAGTATTATATAGAAAACAACAAAATTGATGTTTCAAAACTTGCATTCTCAAAAAGCCCTTTTAAAAATGTTGCAATTAAGGAATTGATACAGCAAATAGAAAGCAGAAAAAAGGCTAAGAATAAGCTTCCAAGTTGGTATCGTACAAAGCAAATTTATTATCCTCCAAAATTAAATTTAGAACAAACCTCTTCAGAAATAACTGCAGAATACAAAGCGACTATTATAGATGGAGATAAAATTTCTGACATAACAGGTGGTTTTGGAATTGACAGTTATTATTTTTCAAAAACATTTAAAGAAGTCCATCATTTTGAATTGAACAAGTGTCTTTCAGAAATAACAGCTCATAATTTTTCAAGTTTAAAAAGGAACAACATTCAATGCTTTGCAGAAGATGGTATAAAAAGCGCTTTAAAGGAGCAATGCGATGTTATTTATGTAGATCCTTCACGAAGACACGATAGTAAAGGAAAAGTGTTTTTCTTAAAGGATTGCGAACCCAATATACCTTTTCATTTACCTGCTTTATTAAAACATTGTAAACAGTTATTGATCAAAACCTCTCCAATGCTTGATCTCTCTATTGGATTGAATGAGTTACAGTTTGTTTCAGAAATACATATTGTTGCAGTTAACAATGAAGTGAAAGAATTGTTATGGCTTATAACACCAGGGTTTAAAGATGTTCCGCATATAAAAACCATTAACATCAATAAAGACAAAAAGAATGTTTTTAATTTTCATTTAAATGAAACTTTTGAAGTCGATTGCACCAGTCCAAAAAAATATTTATACGAACCCAACGCTGCAATAATGAAAAGTGGTGCTTTTGATTTATTGCCAGAGCGATATCAAGTTCAAAAACTTCACAAACACTCACATTTATATACTAGTGATGATTTAATAAGCTTTCCTGGGCGTCAATTTTTGATAAATAAGGTGATTCCCTATCAAAAGAAATATTTTAAAGAACTTGATGGGGAAACACCTTGTGGAGTTTATCAAATGGTTTTAAATGAAATTGAAGAACCATTGCTCAAGGTGATTATGGATAAATGTAATGGCAACCAGAGTCATGCAAGTGAAATCTTAGGTATTAATAGAGGGACTCTTAGAACAAAACTCAAAGAGTATAATCTACTCTAATTAAGGTTATTCTTAGTTGATGACTGAAGCTCTATCAACTCCTATAAGAAGAGCTCTTATAAGCGTTTCAGATAAAACCAGTATAGTTAAACTTTGTTCTAATTTAGTAAATGAATGGGGGATAGAAATAATCTCTACTGGAGGTACTCTAAAAGCACTCAAGGATGCTAATATTCCAGCTATTGAAATTAGTATTTTTACTGGTTTTCCTGAGATGATGGATGGAAGAGTTAAGACACTTCACCCTAAAGTTCATGGTGGAATCCTTGCAAGAAGAGAAATTGATCAAAAAATTATGCTTGAAAATGGCATCAAAGGCATAGATCTTGTTATTGTTAACCTTTATCCATTCATTGAAACAATTTCAAAAAATGTATTGCAATAAACGTTCACGTTCATAAAAAACAACAACGGTAGATCGCTGGCCCCAATGCGAAATTGGCTATGGAAGGTTTCAAAAACCCTTCAAACAACCAAACCCCAACACCAGCACCCCCAACCTCTACACCTCCTCAACCTCCTCGACCCCAGAACTCGCCTGCAGATCAAACTCTATAAACTCATAATCAGAAACTCGCACATATTTATTATCAATACGCGCACCACTCGCCGCATCATTAAACGCACATAGGGCAC